>JASFZA010000084.1:0-8975 GCA_045046715.1 Candidatus Izemoplasma sp. | reverse complement strand
TAGTTAGCAGGTCTGACAATATTAGCGTCACTTATAAAGTCGAGAACTTCTCTTTTACTAAAAGCGTGGTTCCCAAGTGTTACTACTCTAATCCCTAACCCCATTAACTCTTTATATATTTTTTCATTGATTCCTAAACCTCGTTCTGTATTTTCACCATTCAAAAATATGAGGTTTGGTTTATGTTCTTCTTTAAGTCTTGGTAAGTACTTTCTTAACGCTTCCATTCCGCGTGTTCCGAAAACATCACCGATAAACAATACTTTCATATCATCAACTCTTTTCTATTAAATCAAAATAACCAACACGGTTTATGATTCGTTCATAATTCCAAAACTGTTTATTTTTAATCATTTCTTTTATCTCATTCATTGAAACATATTTAACTTCACTTACTTCTAATTTATCAAGAACGATATCTTTAAGCAAGATATTAGCTTTAACAAGATATAAATCAGTTATATAACTTGAATGAGGATGTTTGATAAAATAACGCTTAAGAAATTTAAATTGTGAAGCTTTTAACTTAATCCCAATTTCTTCTTCAGTCTCGCGGAGACAAGTTAACAAACTATCTTCACCTGCGACGACACTACCTGAAGTTGCTGCCCACGTATAAGGATTAATATCATCAGCTTTATTTCTTTTCTGAATTAAATACTTACCATCACTGTTGATAATCCAAATGTGAACTATTGTATGAAATTCACCATCACGTAGTTTTGAACCACGAATAGCTGTCTTATTTAAGCTATTACCAAAAGCGTCGTACACGTCAAACATTTCCATCTAATCACCCTTAAAAAATAAAGCCTTCCTGTTTCAGGAAGGCTTAGATTATTTAGCTACATCTTGAACTCTTGTTTCTCTTATTACAGTTACTTTAATTGTACCTGGATAAGATAACTGTTCTTCAATTTGTTCTTTGATGTCACGAGCTATTTTATAAGCTAGTGCATCATCTACTTCATCAGGTTTAACAATTACACGAACTTCTCTTCCGGCTTGAATAGCATAAGCATGTTCAACACCTTTAACGTCCGCTGCAATTTTTTCTAGTTGTTCAAGGCGTTTAATATATGAATTCATTGATTCACTTCTTGCGCCAGGGCGGGCTGCGCTTAACGCGTCAGCTGCGGCAACTAGTACGGCGATAACTGTTTTTGCTTCACGTTCACCATGATGCGTTTCAATTGCGTCAATTACGGCAAATGGTTCTTTGTATTTGTTTGCTAGTTGTGAACCGATTTCAACATGTGAACCTTCAATTTCATGATCCACTGCTTTACCGATATCATGTAGTAACCCAGCACGTTTGGCTAAAACTTCGTCTTCACCAATTTCAGCTGCTAGTTTACCAGCTAAGAATGCACATTCAATTGAATGTCTTAATACGTTTTGTCCATAACTAGTTCTAAAGTGTAAACGACCAAGTAATTTAACTAAGTCCGGATGGATTCTACCAATACCAACCTCAAATACAGCTTCTTCACCTTTATCACGGATAAAGCGATCAACTTCTTCTCTTGTTTTTTCAACAACTTCTTCAATTCGTCCGGGATGGATACGTCCATCACTGACAAGTGATTCAATTGTTCTTTTAGCGATTTCTCTTCTGATTGGGTCAAACCCAGATAATACTACTGCTTCTGGTGTATCATCAATAATTAAATCAACACCTGTTAAAGCTTCAATTGTTCTAATGTTTCGACCCTCACGACCAATAATACGACCTTTCATTTCATCGTTTGGAAGTGTTACTACTGATACTGTTCTTTCACTTGTAACGTCATGTGCGTATTTTTGAATAGCACCTGACAATATGTGTTTAGCTTTTTTATCTACTTCAAGTTTTGCTTTTTCTTCTTCTTCTTTAATGAACAAAGCAATTTCTCCTGCCATTTCATCTTCAACTCTTTTGAAGATTAAATCTCTTGCTTGTTCAACTGTGAATCTTGCAATTTCAATTAATTTTACATTTTGTTCTTCGATTAAGTTATCTAGTTTGCTGTTTTTGTCTTCTAATGACTGTTTTTTCTGTTCTAAATTTTCTTCTTTACGGTCTAAATTACTTTCACGTTTATCGAGATTAGAACTACGACGATCTAATGTTTGTTCACGTTGTAATAATTTATTCTCTAAAACATTCACTTCACCTTTACGTTCTTTAATCAGTTTATCAGCATCTAACTTAAGATTATGAATTTCCTGACGTGTTTCTAAAAGTGTTTGTTTTTTATTTTTGTCCGCAAGTTTTTGTGCATCATCAATTAGAAGTTTGGCTTTTAGTTGGGCTTTGTTAAAGCCTTTTTCAACGAATATTCCTCGGAAAATTACTCCAAAAAACAATCCAATAAGCAAACCGGAGATAACTAAGAATGTTTCAATCATTCTAATTCCCCCGTCTCTTTTTTTAGGTATTACAAATTATATTTTTTTACATAATAAATTATGGGTAGAAACTATTAAATACTTATGTAGTATACCTTAAATGGAGCCTTTAAGTCAATACATATAAACTATTATTTTAAATTTTTCCAAGAAAAAAAGGCATATATTATATGCCCAATTTTTCTCGTAATTGTTTTTCAATTTTTTCAAAGAATTCCGGATTGTCTTCTAAATGTTTTTTAACATTTTCTCGACCTTGGCCGATTTTTTCATTTTCATAACTAAACCATGAACCACTTTTTTGAATTATTTCCTGTTCAACGGCTAAATCTACGATTTCACCTGTTTTAGAAATCCCTCTACCGTAAATGATATCTAACTCTAATGTTTTAAATGGTGCTGCTACTTTATTCTTAACAATTTTAACCCGTGCTTTATTACCAATTATATCAGTTCCAATTTTTAATTGTTCACCACGTCTAATTTCAACACGAATACTTGAGTAAAACTTAAGTGCACGTCCCCCTGGTGTAATTTCAGGGCTACCAAATATTACTCCAACTTTTTCACGGATTTGATTAATAAAGATAACGATCGTGTTACTTTTACTAATAACTCCTGATAATTTTCGCATTGCTTGACTCATAAGTCTTGCTTGAAGTCCAACGTGACTTTGACCCATGTCACCTCTAATTTCAGCTTCAGGTACAAGTGCCGCAACACTATCAATTACAATCATGTCAACTGCGCCACTTCGAATTAGCGCCTCCGTAATTTCAAGAGCTTGTTCACCAGTATCTGGTTGTGAAAGAATTAAGTTATCAATATCAACACCTAGTGCTTTTGCATAATTTGGATCAAGTGCATGTTCAGCATCAATAAATGCTGCATATCCTCCAGCTTTTTGTGCTTCAGCAATTGCGTGAAGACAAAAAGTTGTTTTACCTGATGACTCTGGTCCGTAAACTTCAACGATTCTACCTTTAGGGTATCCACCAACACCTAGTGCTTTATCTAATTTAATAGATCCACTTGAGATACTTTCTATTGTGCGATCAACATCATCTTCACCAAGAATCATAACTGATCCTTTTCCGTACTGTTTTACAATTTCTTTTATTGCATTATCTAAAGCTTTTTTTCTTGTATCAGTTGCCATATAGTGTTCCTCCTTGTTTAGCTTACTTATATAATACTTGCGATATCTTTAATTTACTTAAATAGATTCCATAATTATTTCTTTATTTTTATAAAAATATTCAATCCCGGAAATAATCGTTAAAGCTAATCCAATATATAAAATGATTAGTCCAGTTAATTCTAAGTCTTCATAAAGCGGCGTTAGTAACAATAGTACTAACGCAATCATTGTTGAAGCTGTTTTATATTTGCCAAGTTTACTAGCAGCGATTACTTTACCTGTTTGAACAGCTATCAATCTTATTCCTGTTACTATAAACTCTCTTGATAAGATAATTAATGTAATCCACATTGGGATTAAACCATAATCATTAAGGATTAGTAATGCAGCCATTACTAATAGCTTATCTGCAAGTGGATCAATAAACTTGCCAAACGTTGTTACTAAATTATATTTACGGGCAATATATCCATCTAAGAAATCAGTTAATGATGCAACGATAAATATAATCGGAATTACCATCCACCATGGATCTGAATCAATACTACCTTCAACAATCAAATAATAAAATACAACCATTACTGGGATTAATAAAACCCTTGAAAAACTTAACTTGTTCGGTAAATTCATTAAATCACCTCATTAAAAATTATACCATATTCAGGTATTCTAAACAATTTTTTATTATTATGATTCAATTATGAAATGATGGAATTTATCACCATAATAATATATGTTTTTTTTGAAAAAATATATTAATTTATTTTATACATTCTTTAATATTGCCATTTATTAGTTCTTCTAAGTATTCATTTTTATGTAAGTGTTTTTTAAATTGATGACTATTCCCAATAACCAGACAATCAAAATTGTTTTTATTAGTTTCTGTTCTTAACATAAAATCAATATTACATGCCTCTCTCGGGGTTATCAAATTACCTTTTAATAAGGACATCGGTATTTCTTTATTCCCATTTGAAACAAATCCCAAGGTCAAATTTGAATTTGCACTCGCGATTGAACATGATACTCTATTTTTTGTAAAATTTTCCTCTAATAAATATGTATTATCAATACCTTTGGACATTTCTGATAGCACTTGAATTTTTTTTCTGATAAGTCCTTTATAATATAATTTTGTAACGTCTTCAGGATTATTTTCAATATCACTGATTTGAATTGATCCGTTTAAACATTTCTTAAAAAAATCTGTTGGAGTTAGTGATGTTGAAATTCCAGTTAGATGAAGATAATTACCTTCAGTTGTTTTAATTAAATAATGTTTCTTATAAGAAAATCCCTCTGACAGCAACAAATAATCGTAATCTACGAAGTTTTTCTTGAAGTCAGTGGAGCTTGAAATTATAACATTTATTACTCTTTGAAAAAAAGATATTTGCATACTTATCACCTTCCTATAAAAATAGGATAGCTATTCGCTATCCAATTTTGGAATGAGTTTATGGTCTTCATCCCGACCGATTGAAATGAGTTTTTATGGTCTTCATTCCGACCTGTACCTTTATTATAGCACAATATATATCTATGTCAACTAATAGCATTTCACTATGAATAATCTCTTTTCATTCTTTTTCTAACAAAGATTAATAAGACAAATCCTAGTAAAAACATTCCCGCACTAAAATCAAAAACTAGTAACGGATCGATATTATAAAGGAATCCACCAATCAATGGTCCAATAACCATTCCAATCGCAAAGAACGATTGTCTAATTCCCATTATTGTTCCATACTTTTCATCTTCAGCATAAGTGGAGATGTAATCTGATTCAAGCGGTTGATAAATTGCTTTTAACACAACGTAAACCATAAAGAATGTGTAAAGTGAGAACAAGACGTTTTCACTTCTAAAAACAAGGACGATAACAACTGCACTGATCAATTGAATAAAAGCCATGATGACCATATCCTTTTTAAATTTAATAATAAACGGAACTAAGAAAAAGTTACTAGCAATGATGACCCATCCAGTCATCATGACAAACGTTCCTAGTTGTTTTGTTGTATAGCCAAGGCCAATTAAATAAACATCAATAAACTTACTTATATTAATCGCTCCGATTGATATAAAAGTTAAACTAATTAAGAAGAGAAATAGTGTTGGATTTAACTTACCAATACTTTTAAATCCATCTAAGATATTTACTTTTCCCGTAGAAACTGTCTTTTGTTGATAGTCTTCTTTCATTAACATAAATATCCCAAAAGCAAATACGATAGTTACTAACGATTGAATATAAAATACTTCCTTAATGAAGTACTCACCCATATATCCACCGATGTAATAACTAAGTGATCCCCCTAGTCCCATTAACGCAAGACTATAACCTATATACTTAGCTCGTTCAGTCTTATCGACTAAACGAATTAAATGTGTTAATAATAATGTAATTGATGCACTAGCACCAACACCACTAATAAATCTAAATAAAACCATTAAGTACTGATTACCAGTAAACGCGAAAAAGAATTGTCCAGCACTATAAACTAATAGTCCAAAAACAATATACTTCTTCTTACTACCATTATCACCAAGAGCTCCCCAGATTGGTCCCCCAACAACTAACCCTAAACTCATCGATGCAAAAAAGACACCGAACATATAATCTTCGATCCCTAAGTTCTCAACTAATGTTGGTGTTACAGGATGTCCTAAGTTACTAACAATCCCTTGAATAAAATAAAATGTTAACGTTAAATATAATGCTTTTTTCATAAGTATACTTCCTTCTCTAGTAGTCTCGAATGTATATATCTATTATAGTATAACAGTAAGTTACTATATAACAACTTAAAGACGATAAATTAAGTGAAAAAAAGACTATCGAAATTTTGATAGTCTTTTTGATTAAATTTTATTTCTTACCACATAAATACATTGCTTAAAAATGTTTTTAATTCATCACTCTTAGGATTATCTAAAATATCAACACTTCCGTGTTCAACTATTTTACCGTCTTCCATAAAGATAATATAGTCAGCGGCCTTTTTAGCAAACAATATTTCATGAGTAACAATAATGAATTTCATTTTTTCTTCACGTAATTTTATTATTGTTTTTAACACTTCTTGTGTTAAAACAGGGTCAAGAGCACTTGTTGGTTCATCTAAAAACAAGACTTCAGGATCAAGTGATATTGAACGAACAATACTTACTCTTTGACTTTGTCCACCTGAGAGTTGTGATGGTGGTTTATTAATATGTTCTAACAAGTCGAATTTCTCAAGTAACACCATCGCAATCTTATTTGCTTCAGCAATTGACTTATGATGAACCTTTTCTAAGATTAATGTAATATTTCGTAAGACACTTAAATGCGGGAATAAGGTATGACTTTGAAAAACAAAACCGATTTTTTTATAATATTCTTCCGCAACAACATTATTAACATCTACACCATTTAAATAGATTGTCCCGTTATCTGGTTCTTCTATTTTTGATAAGAGCCGTAATAGTGTTGACTTACCAGCGCCACTTGGTCCGATAATTGCAATAGCTGATTTATTGCTGATATCGATATTAATATCATCAAGAATAACTTTACCATCATACTTATGACAAATACCTTTTAAAATTAGTTCCATTTTGTCACTCTCCTTTCAAAATAAGTTGTTAATCTTATTAAGGGGATTGTAATCATTAAATACATTATAAACATTAATAAATATCCCTCAACAACTGCGTAAGTCGTCGACTGCGCTGTTGTGATTTGATTGTAAAGTTCTGCAACACCAATAAAGTTAAGTAAACTACTCCCCTTAATAATAAATGTTAAGTTACCAGCCAGTGGTGGCATTAATATTTTAAGTAATTGCGGGAGAATAATGTATCGGTATTTTTGGTAAGTTGTAAAGCCAAATACTGTCATCGCTTGATATTGAATATCTTCAATCGATTCCATTGCTCCTTGTAAGATGTTTTTCATATAAGGTGCCATGTATAAACTAAGTCCAATAATCCCAACAACGATTCGGTTATTTAAATTTAGTGGTACGCCAATAAAGTAAAAGATAATAATTAAAAATACAACTAGGGGCGATCCAAAGACAATTTCATTAAAAATTAAACCTAAGTATCTAAATACTAAGATTTTTGTATTTGTTAATATATATAAGAAGAAACCTAAAATGATACTTAAAAACAATACAATAACACTTGCAAATATTGTTAGTAACCATCCTTTAATAATTATATTTGAGTAAGGTAATAACCTTGTCATATCAAAACTTTCACGTCCGGGGTACATCATTGCAATACCAAATATTAGCAGCCCAAAGATAAACAGGGCTGCTATCATATTAAGTATTTTATTGTCTTTTAGATTACTCATTTGAATAGATGTAGAAGTCTAATCCTTTTCCAGGTAATACCGCGGCAATTACACTGTCATAAGTATTTCTTAAACTATCATATACACCAGACGTTTCTAATTCACTAATAAATGTATTAATATCTCTTAATAAATCATCGTTCCCAAATGCAACACCCATTCCAATTGGACTTAAATCAACTGGGTCCCAGATGATTTCTGTTAAGTTGGGATAACTTGCGTGATACCCAGCAGCACTACTAGCGCTAATTAGAAATGCATCAGCATTTCCACTTATCAATTCTAAAATTGCTGCGTTTGCATCATTCGTTTCTAAAATAATTGGGTTATTTGCTTGGGCTAAGGGAATTGTTAAACTAACAAAAGTTTTAGGTCCAACAAATCTAACACCTTCACGTGACATTAATTCTTCAACAGAATTAATATCCGCATCAACGTGTAAAACTGTAACTAACGGAAAATGAAAGTATGGATCACTAAAGTTAATACTTAGTGCTCTGTCATCTGTTATTGACATTGATCCAATAATTACATCAATATCGCCGGTTTGAAGTGAGGTAATTAAACTACCAAATTCTAAATCAACTATTTCAACGTCTCTATCTAAATATTCACCAAGCGCATAAGCGAGGTCAACACTAATTCCTGTTGCTGTCCCATCACCTTCAATTGTTTCAAATGGTGGCCATCTTAAATCCATTCCAACTCGTAAAGTATCGTCATTTTGACATGATGACAAAATTCCGATAATCAATAGTGCTGATATGATGTATAATATTTTTTTCATACGTATCACTCCTATAAACCCATTATATTTAATAATTAAAATAATTACAAATAATATGGCAATATGTTTTAATCCTTTTAATATAAACTCAATATGATATACTAATATGTTAAAACAATAACAATAAAGGAGAGCTACTATGAAACTACAATTTCCTAATTATGATAATTCAATATTAAGTGTTTCAACTTCAATAATTAAACATTATGGTGTTAAATCAAAACATAAATCTCAACCATTACTAGATCAAGAACTAGCTAAAGGATATAAGCATATCATGCTGATACTGCTTGATGGGATGGGTG
>JASFZA010000083.1:0-9926 GCA_045046715.1 Candidatus Izemoplasma sp. | reverse complement strand
CGAACAAACTCTTGACTACCTAATGAATATGTTAGGTTGCCTTTTGTAAATTCACTTTCAAATTCTGAATAAATATCAAATAGAATATTTAAATATTTAGTTTCATCATCAGTTATTGAACCTTTTGTTTCTTTTAATATTTCTTTAAAGATTAAGTTGTCTTGAACAAGACTTCTTATTTTAGGAAAAGCTAATGCTTTTACATGCTTATTAAATTTAAGCATATTAGGATTAATGAATCGATGTTCGTTATCGTGATAACCATTAGTAATTAAAGCATCTTCTAATGCTTTATTTAATCCTGGATGTTTTTCTTCTAAAGTGAAGACGGCAATTGTTACTGTTGGTGGGTTTTCTAAACCACTTAAAACTCGTGCCACTTCAATCGACACTGCAACAGCTGATAGATTATCATTTGCCCCAGGGCAATCTCTAACAGTATCGTAATGTGAACCAAGAACAATTGTTGGTTTTGAGTGATCACCAATATAGCCTACTATGTTTTTAAATGGCTCATCAAAACCTTTAACATAAAACTCTTGGAACTGTGTTTTTATTCCATAGGACTTTAGTTTATTTAGAATATATAGCGCAGCATCATTTAATGCACTCATATCGTCAAGTGGATATTTAGGACCTTCTAAATCAATTACTGTTTTGTATATTTCATTAATGCTCGGTTTAATATTCATCATTATTCCTCCTTGAGTATATATTAGTTTCTATTAAATGAAATTCTTTGAATTTACAACTTTAAGTTCTTCAATTTTAATAAACAGTATTAAAAACCGTACAAAAACAAGTGAATATTCAGAAATTACAACAAATCTAAAAGTAAATAGATTAAACATTAATAAACATATGGTTCATTAGCTTATCTTGAAATACTACTGAATCATTCTATTGTTTATTTATTGGTAAAATAGTCTTCTTTAGTAATTTCATAAAACTTATTAAGTTCTTTTGATTTTGGATGAATTGCTTCTTCAATAAATTTAAATCCACTTTTTTCAATAACTCGTTTACTACCAATATTTCCGATTTGATGGCTAATAACTATTTTAGTTAATTCTAAATTATTAAATCCGAAATCAACAAGAGCAATACACGCTTTTGTAACGTAACCTTTGCCCCAGTAATCATAATTTAAGGCATAGCCAATTTCACCTTGATTAGTAGCCCAATTGACACTATGAAAATCACAAGTTCCAATCATCTTATCATTATGTTTACAGACAATAGCATATGCTTTTGGTAAACCTTTACTAGGTCTTGATAAAAAAACAGGTTCAATTAATTTTTCTGCTTCTTCTAATGTTTTGTAATTCCATGTTAAAGAGTTTGTAACTCGATCATCGGAACCATATTCAAACATATCATGATAATCTTCATACTTAATAGCTCTTAAATAGATATCATCTAAATCGATTAATGGTATATTTGTTAATTTATAAATTTGTGTACTATCCACGATAATCACCACCTTTAAAAATAAAAACAGCTTTTGCAAGCTGTTTTGTTTAGCCTTACATGCTAATTAATACTTACTTTAATTATATCTAAACTTTACTAAAAAGTAAATATCATTATTGAGTTAATTAGGTTGTCGTTAAAATATATACAATTACCATTAATCAGCTTATTCAGTACTGAATGAAATATTTAATTGAGTAAGCACAATATAACCATCAGCATTTGTATATTTTCTTTCAAAAATTTGAATTGTTGAATCGCGATCAATCTGCGTTGTAACAACGTAATAATTACCATTAGAATCAACATAATTTTCAGTTATAATAACGTAAGTAGTATTAACATTTGTATCTAAAGTAATCGGATTATATTCTTTTCTAACTAGTGTTGTATTAAGTTGTTGATCAAGGTCATCATACTCAACAACAATGATAGTACTTAAATTATCAACCAATACTATTTCTACTTTAAAATCAATTATAATCTCTTCACCACTACTTGTTGTTCCTGATGAATTGATTACAAGTAGTGCACCTTCAGCTATACTTACACAAAATTCATCGTTAATTTTCGCTTCATCATCACCAGTATATTTAGTTGTAACACAAATACTAGAACCATTGATTTCTTTGCTAAAGTATAAATACCCATTAAAAACAGTAGTTTTTGTAATAAGGTCATTTCCACCAGGAACTAAAACTTCAACAGTTTGCATATCAAATACACCAGCAATACTTTTTCCAAGATTAAAACATCTTGCTAAAGCAGTATCCTGATCACCATCACAGATATGACTAAAATATAAATATTCTTTAATATCGACACTAGTAATTAAATTAAGATTACTATCGTATCGATTAAATTCAACAGCATATGGTACTTTAGGCGCATTTACAACAGCGATTACTTCTTGGTTTACTTCTACTTCTGGTTTGGTAAATGTAAAATCAAGGTTAACACCACATCCGGTTAATCCTAAAACTAGGAACATAAATGAAACTAGTGTAAATATTTTTTTAAGCATATTAATTCACTCCTAAGTAGTATGAATAGTTTTATATATTTTTGTTATAATTAATCATGAATTTTATTCTAAATCTTCAAGAATCCAGCCAATTATTTGTTCAATAGTATAATCTTCTCGACTTGCTGCTTCAATTGCGTATTCAGCTTGTTCAAGTAACATCGGAGCGTTATATTTAAGTGCTCTTTGATCAAATGATGGAATATAGATAAAGTCATCTATTTGTAAATAAACTTTATATGCAGCATTTGACAAATAGATATCTTCAGGACGAGGATCATTTAAAAAGTCAGTATAAATAGTTGTACTAAAGGCACTATATCTTACGGGAACAGATTTAGCAGCTAATGCCCAACGTGCAGCATTTTCTGTATTAGTCATATAAGACGTAAATAACCATGCAGCAAGGGCTTCATCATCACTTGCAGTATTAAGTATTGCAATATTCACTCCCGCTTGATGATATGCAAGGTTATCTAAATCGTATTGTGGTAACATCCCAATTTCGATTTCATACGCATCATTTAGCGATTGGTAATATACAAGAGCTGCTGGTCTAATTACAGACATACAAACATTTTCTGCTTTAAAGCTTTCACTACCATAAGTTTCACGCCAGATTAAGGGTATAGCAAATGTGTTACTCGAGAATTTGTCTCTAATAGACTCTAACATTAGTATTGTATTTGGATTATCAATCAAAATACTTCCTTGACTATCAGTAAATCCAGCGTCCCATTGAGCAACACCTGTTGTGAACAGATGAGCAGGTTTATCGTAGTTTATTAAATATTCACATTGATCCGGACCATCGCCAACTAATATTGAAGCAAGAGTATCAAGTTCGTCCCAAGTATAAGGTTCATCCGTCTTAATTTCTAAGCCATTAGCTACAAACTTATCTTTATTTATTACAAGGATTTCCGTATACTTTGAAACTGGTAATGATAATACTTTACCACCTTCAAACTGTTTACTTTCATTTACAAAATCAGTAATAAAATCACTATGGTTAATTCCGTAATTTTCATCATTAATAAATTCATCAAGTGGTAACGTTAAGCCATTTAATTCTGCTAAGTGCGAAGAAAACGTTGCTACCATCGTTGGTTCTTGCTGCACGGGATAAACACTTAAAACTCGCGATGCTACATTTGTGGTATATTGAAAAACACTGTTTTCAATTGTTATATTTGGATACATTAATTTAAATTCATCAATAAAGACATCTAACAGATCCTCAGCATCACCATAAAAATTATTCCAAAAAGATATTGTTATTGGATCAGTAGTAAACCCGCTATAAACTCCCACAGCGTCTTGTGAATCCTCAACAATGTCTTGTGAATCATTTGTTTCAGAGTCACCACATGCTCCAAGAACAGTGATGATTAATACTAGTAATAGAGCTAAACTTACCTTTTTCATAAAAACCCTCCAGAATTTGTATTTAGTTAAAACTTTTTAGTTAAAGTTAATATTCCTGAACAAAAGGAAACTTGTTCAAAAGTAATATTGTAATTAGTCTTTAATAAAGATTCTTCATAACGCTCTAATGTTGGGTAATATTCATCATCATCCCAAATTTTATGGTACTTTAATGAAATATTATCTAATTCCTTAATCGTATTAGTCATAACATCACTAATAATAATTATACCACCAATATTTATATTAATCATTAAAGAATTTAATAATGATAATTGATTTTTTATTGTTACATGATGAATCGAATAACTAAATATAATAACATCAAATTTAGTGTCTTTTAATACTTTTAAAGACTTGGTAAAGTCTTTATTTATATATCTAACGTTAGGCATGCTTATTCTTGATTCTGCGATCATCTTTTCAGATAAATCAACACCAGTTATATTTAATCCTTCATCATAGAGTTTACGGGTTATTTCACCTGTCCCAATCCCCATTTCAAGGATTTTAGGTTTATCTTTATTCATAACCATTGCAAATATTTTTGCTTTTATTAAACTATATCCAGCAAATGGATATGTATTTTCTTTGTCTGATTTTTTAACTGAATCATTATAAGTAGATGACCATTCATTAAACAGCTCTTTTTTATCCATGTACTCTTCCTCCTATTTACAATATCAAGTAATTAAACTATATGAAATGATTACTTCTTTTTTATTAAAGCCGAGTGATTCATAATAATCTACATTGATTATTTCACTACTTTCTAAAAGGAGAATTACTTCTTTTGCATATTCAAAAGCACTCGAAATTGATTTTCTAAGTAATGAAGTTTTATCTTTAACTGAAAGTGTATGTAGGAAGAATATTTCCTCTTCTTCACTTTTTTTACTTGAGATAACAGCGTAGCTAACAAGTATATTATTTTCAATAATTACAAAAATATCAAAAGGCGAACCCGTTCTTAATAACAATTCAGCAGTCCAGTAAACATCTTGATATAAATTGTTGTGAAGTAATGTAAATTCTTTGGCATAGCTTTTATCTAACTTACTAACATTACTTACCTCACCACAAAGAAACTGACGAGGAGTGATACTAATCATTATTTCATCACCGTCTGTAACTGCTCCTAGCTTTTCCATGTAGTTGATATATACAATATTAAAATCACTTAAAACATACATCAATTTGAAATTGATATATGTTTTTTTAATTTCTTTAAAATACTTATCTAAAGTTTGATTAGTATCACGATCAATAAATACCGCAAGAATTTGAAGATATTTAGTTTCTTCATCAATTAGTAATTCAAGAATACCAGCTACTTTCTCGTTCTCAAGATATAATAGTATCTTAACATTATTACTATTATATCTTTTAATTAGTCTTTGTTTGATACCATCAGGATCAGTTGGATAATATCTAACTTTCATATTTCCTTTGTTTAAACGTTTGATTAATTTGATACATTGTTCAATATCACTTAATTTAAATGGTGTAATCATTATCTTATCTCCTTCACACGTCATTAAAATTATATCATAGTAGGTTTAAAAAAACACCTCAATTTCGTTAACATTAAGGTGTTTTTAATATTTAAGGATACCTGTGTTATATTGTTTAAAATAAAAATGGTAATTTACTCTTTAAGAAGACGCTATAGCTATTTAGGCTATCTTCTGACAAATTATATTTCTTAATATCATCTTTGATAAAAGAATGAATTTTTTCTAAGTACTCTTCACTTGTATCTTCATATTTGCGAATCTTTAATAATCCTTGTTTTTCGTATTCTAAGAGTTTTTTATATACATCAGGAATGAATATCTCTTTTATAACAACAACTTCTTTTGTTGTTGTTATAGCGCAGTGAATGTTAGTTTCATTTGTATATTCACTTGGTTCTTGACATAGATAAATAGATCCAGACCTATTCGAGTATGTATCGTGAGTAGAATTTGGATAATATTCATCAATAATAGGTAATAAATCTTTGTTAAAACCGTAACTATACCACGGTTGGAAACTTCCTGGCTTAGTAATATTATTATTCTCATAAAAAACTTCAATAGCATTAACGGTATAGATTAACGCAACTACTTCATTAGTTGTTAAGTATGTGTATTCTTGATCATGCATTGATTGGTTTGGTTTAATAGATTTTATTCCTGGAGTTTTACTACCATGGTAATACATTATATCATCCTTTCTTTAAAACTATCATCAATTATAACTACTCATCAAATGTAATAACTAAAGGGCTAACTACAATAAATCCTATTTCATCAGTAAACATCATATTAAAGAATTGACTTATTAAATCTTTTTCAATAAGTGTTCTGTCACTATATGTTAGGCCTTCTTCATCTGTGTAGTTTTCAGAAATAATGAGGTAAGTTGCTTCACTACTTGCTGTGAAGCCGTAAGATTCAAATGTTGAGTTGATTATTGTTGTATTAAGTAGTTCATCTGTATCATTATATTCAGATATTACAATCGTGTTCAATTCATCAACGAGAATTATTTCCCCTTTAAATTCAAAAGATACTTCTTGACCACTGGTACTTAGCCCAAAAGAGTTAATTGATAAAGTAGCACCACCATAAAAGTTTGTACAAAAGCCACCATTAAGTTTTCCTTCGATATCATTTGTATATCGTGCTGATATACAAATGATTGTTCCTTTTATCTCATTACTAACATAGATATACCCTTCAAAATAGTAAGTTATCATACTTTTATCAAACTCATCATTTAAAATGTAATCATGAACTCCAATATCTAAATCCCCAGTTATACTCTTTCCAATATTAATGCATATTCTTTCTTCATTATATTCTTCGCCTTCACAAACATAACTAAAATATAAATATTCATCAACATCAAATCCTGTAACTTCTTCGATATATGTTGAATTATCGTTATATAATTTAAATACAACTGCGTAAGGTGTTTTGATTAATTTAATTTCTGCTTCATCGTAATATGAATTATCTTTTGCAAGACTACAACCACTTAAAGTAAACATTAGTATTGTAGCTAGGATAATGCTAGTTATTTTCTTCATAGTTTTCTCCTTCGATATCAATTATATCCCCTGGGGTACATTCAAGGTATTCACATATTTTTAATAGTGTATCAAATCTGACACCCTTAGCTTTACCACTTCTAAGGATTGACATATTAGCTTGGGTTATTCCAACAAAGTTGCATAACTCTTTTGAAGTAATATTTTTCTCTCTTAACTTCTCATTTAGTTTAATTTTAATCTTCATTTTATATAATCAAAGAATGGTCTTCTTTTAATTGATTAACTTGCTTAATATGGATACTAAATACATATAATGATAAAGAGAGTAAGATAGTGGTAATCGGAATATTTAAATTAAAGAATAAATCATTTATTTGACTAGTAAATAGTAACTGATATGAATTCATTACAATTGTTTTTACAAAGATTATTACAAGTAATGCAAAACTTGTTTTTAAAAGAATGTTTGCTTTAGCTTCAGAAATTGATTTAATGCTAGTAGCAATTAGATCAATCATTAATTTTCTAAAGTTAACTAGCATCATAATTGCTAGACCATTAATTAAAACACTAAAACCTAGTCCGATTATTGCGTAGAAATTTTGATATGAGTTATCGCTTAATCGAAACGATTCAACGGTTGCTGATAATTCAATTGTAAGTGTACTAATAAGAAATATAAAAATCGTTAAATCAATCATTAAATTTAAGAAAAACTCGATGTTTCGGTATTTTGAAACCCTAACCTTAACAATGAAGTAAAGTAACAGTAAAGCATAAAAAATTGATACATATCCATATAAGTAAAACGTTTCAAAGATATGAAATTCTTCAAGACTTAATCCAGATACAATATTACCATCTACATAGTCAAACAATTTGAATGGATTAATAGCGTAATATAAACTTAAGCCAATAATGATTGATAATAATCCACTAAATACCACATCATTAAGAACTAGTTTCTTTTTATAAATTAGATAACCTAAATAATAAAGAGGGATTAATAATATACTAATAAATATTACAATCGCGAGCATATTAGTGAAAGTGTTAATCAAAGATAACTCTCTAAGTAAGTCACCACTAATAGTAAACGGTAATACAAGGATTTCAAATATTGTCATTTCATCAACTGTTAAAAATCCAATGATGATAAACAACACCGAACTAATTCCAAAAAAAAGTTTTCTTTTCATATATTTACCTCCAGAAATTATTGTTTCATAACAATATTATAGCATAAAATTATCGTTTTACAATAATTAAATAAAAATACACTATCAATTGCTGATAGTGTATTTAAACTTATTATTCAGGAACATATTCAGATAAAGGACTTATTTGCGTTGCATAAAAGCCCCAGTAAAACATAGTTAAGTAATCACTAAGCGAATCGTCAGGGAAGTATATTTGAACATTTTCATCGCCGCCAAGACTGGCAATTAATGATGTTCCAATACCATCAACAACAAAACTACGGTTTATAATAATTACTTCAATACTACTTGAATGAAGAATGTATCCACCAATATGGAGCACATTTGAGGGGATATCCAACACTTTTAGTTTTTCTGTAAGATAGAATACTTCATCATAGATATCTGTTAGAGAACTACCAAGCTCGATTGTTTCGATATATTTATTATTAGAAAATGCATAAGTACCTACTACTGTTATTCCATTTGGTATTGTATAACTTGATCCACTTTTAGCTGCTGGATACTTTACTAATGTATTAGCGCTAAATAACACACCGTCTACTGTTTGGAATAGTTGGTTGTCACTATCAACGATTATTTCTTTTAAGTTATCTAAACCAATGATTTCAAAATCACCTGTATAGTTTGCATTAATCGTAAGTGTTTCAAGATACATATTGTCAATAAATGCAGGGTTATATATTTGTGTTACACTATCAGGCATTATAAAACTAGTACCTGCTTTACTTGGTGGGTAGTAAATTAAGGAAGTTATGCCCGTTTTATAAAGAACACCATCAACTATAGTATAAGTAGTATTACCCTCAGCAACAGTTATTTCTGATATATTATAACAACCAGTAAAAGCTGCTGGTTGAAACATTGTATCAGCTTTGGGGATGACAATTGATGTTAAAGCAGTTGCACCTTTAAAGGCATCAGGAAAATAGCTATAGTAGACACTTAATTGATAGTAATTTATATCAACTACAACATTGTAAGAAAAGTATTCATCATCGCCAATAATAACTACGGGATTAACATTTATTACTTCTTTTATTGGACAGCCTTCACTAAAAATCCATTTTCCTTCTTCGATATTCTCAGAAATAATTACACAAGTATCACTATACTCGTCCATTATCTCATCGTATTTTAGATTTGTTACTGTTAGCTCTTCAGTAAGAATATAATTACCATGGAATGATACTTTTACTAATTCAGTACTATTTAAAAAAGCATTATTTAGTATTTTAGCATCAACCGGAATTATTACTTCAATTAGATTTGATTCTTCAAATGCAAATGGTTCAATAAAAGTTACCACTTTATTATTGATCTTTTGGGGAATTTTTAAGTAGGTTGCGTTACCAAGATATCCGGTAATGTGAATATGATCTGATAAAATACTTACAGTATATTCAAAGACTTCACTTACTACTTCAAAACTAGCATATAAGCTGATATCACTAGTTACTATATACTCATTGTAAAAGTACGTCCCATCATCTTCGTATCCAATAAATAACATGTCATCTTCAAATAGTTCTACAAGATTAATGACAGTACCTTCTTCGATATCCTTAAATTCTTGTACTACATCGTCACCGTTATATAAAGTTACAGTAATTCCATTATCATCAGAGTTACAAGCACCAAGACTAACGATAAATATGAATACTACTAATATTTTACTAAGATTTTTAAATTTCATTATTTATTCACCCTTTCAATAAAAACAGTCTATAAGCAGTCTGTT
>JASFZA010000082.1:0-9086 GCA_045046715.1 Candidatus Izemoplasma sp. | reverse complement strand
GAAGCTGAAAAAGTTGGAATTAAGATTATTATTGATTTAGTAATAAACCATACTTCAAGTGAAAGTATTTGGTTTCAAGGTTGGCTTGAGGGTGATAGTGAATATAGTGGGTATTACCGTAAAATAACTTCGTCAGATCCAAGGTTATCATTAACTGGATCTTGGGGGCAAGGGATTTGGCATGCTACTGAGGGCGGATATTACTGTGGTTATTTTAGCCCTTCAATGCCTGACTTGAACTGGAGTAATCCTGCAGTTCAAGATGAAATGATTGAAGTTGGGAAGTACTGGCTTGAAAAAGGTGTTGATGGATTCAGATTAGATGCAGCCTTACACCTTGAAGGTGTTGGGGAAGTAATGAGTCCGACAGATCCGTTTATAAGCACTATGGAAAAATTAGAGTATTTCGAATATATGTTAAGTTTAGATTATCCTGATATGTATATCGTTAGTGAAGTCTTTGATTCATTTAATGTATATTCTAAATTCTTTGAAGTATTAGATTCTAGTTTGGAATTTGAAACTGGAGATTTGATCATTAATGCAATTAATCGAGGATATGATACTTCATATACCTCGACATTAAATTACTGGTATACAACAATAGATAGTAAAAGTGATACAGCAATTCCCGCTCCGTTTTTAAAAAATCATGATCAAGATCGTTTAGCAAGTACATGGAATGGTGACTTTGATAAATTAAGTTTAGCTGCTGAAATGTATTTAGTATTACCGGGTAATCCATTTATATATTATGGTGAAGAACTTGGTATGTTTGGTGTTAAGAGTACTGGACCAGTGTGGGATGAAACAAGAAGATTACCATTACCTTTTGGTGATAGCTATACAACAAGTTGGTTTGTTGATATATATAATACAACACTTGATAATGTACTACAGCAACAAGTAGATGAAACTAGTTTGTACAATGTCTATAAAAACATCTTACAAGCAAGACACAATTCTTTAGCGCTTAGTTACGGTGATTTTGTTACTTATGGTGGATCAAGTTCAGCACTTGTTGGATACTACCGTGTTTTTAATTACGATGATGATAATCAACAAGCAGTATTAATTCTACATAATTTAAGTGATGAGCCCGTTATTATATATGTCGATGGGAATCCGATATATTATAGTGGTGATATGGCTACGTTTAATAATATTGTAGCGCCACAATCTACTATCATTTTAGAAATTGAGGGATATGACTTTGGAAGCGAATAATAAAAAGATAAGATTTAAAGATATCTTTATTTATAGTGCATCAAAATTTGATTCAGTATTTGAACTATTCACATTAAGCTTTTGGAAGTTTATTATATACTTCTTAATTTTGAATTTATTAATGATGATTCCAATATCAATTGGAATAATCAGAATGGAAAATCCTGATTATTCTCGATATGGATTAGACTTTGCAGATACAGTTCCGGAATGGATCCCTTCAGGATTACCACAAAGTTGCGTTATTGAAAATGCTCGACTAGATTGTGATACTGATGTTGGGTTTGAGTATGAAATTACTAATAACGATACTGTTTACACAATATACTTAAATTCGACTGGACCATTAGACGCTAGTGATTTTAAAAATGCCATTGTATTTCAAAAAGATGTTTTCCATTTTTACTTTTCAGATGGCTCTGTTATGGAGTTTGATTATAGTGGATTTGATTATTTGAATTTTGCAGACTTGCATGATATGACACCAGAAGATGCAAGTGCAATATTGTATGAAGGTGTTTTTCAAAGTCTAAAACCAGCAATTATATTACCATTAATGCTTTATACTAATGGAATATTACTATTAACGAACCTCTTATTGATAATTGCTTTAGCTTCATTATCTATGTTGTTTAAGTTTACACAGACAGGGTTTATTAAATATAAAGATATGATTAAGTTAATGATAATCGCCTCAACATTCCCATCACTAGTGAATTTAGCGCTGAATAGTTTTGGAATGAGTGCATTTACATCAATAAGTTATAACTACGCAACCCCAATAATTGCATTTTTCATCTATCGTGCCAATAAAGCGAAAGAGATTGATAATTATTAATTTTAACAGGAAAATCATATTGATTTTCCTGTTTTATTAACATTAAATGTGTAAACAAGGTTGTAATACGAACTTAAAATAGTCATTATAGTTGACTTATGACAGCTTGTCATATAAAATTAGAAATATGACAATGTGTCATTTATATATAAAGTGATTATAAACAGGAGGAATATACATGTTAGAAATAAAAAATATTACAAAGATATATGAAATAGGAGATATTAAAGTTAGAGCTTTAGACGGTGTCTCTTTGAAATTTAATAAAGGTGAATTTGTCGCCGTCCTTGGCCCTAGTGGTTGTGGAAAAACAACGTTACTAAATGTTGTTGGGGGACTAGATAGATATAATAGTGGAGATTTAATAATTAATAATAAATCAACTAGAGACTTTAAAGATAGTGATTGGGATGCATATCGTAATAATAGTGTTGGATTTGTTTTTCAAAGTTATAATTTAATCAATCATATTTCAATATTAGAAAATGTTGAAATGGGAATGACGCTATCTGGAGTATCACCAAAAATAAGAAGAGAAAAAGCAATTGAGGTACTAACTAAAGTTGGTGTTGCTGATCAAATGTATAAACGAAGTTCACAGCTTTCAGGGGGACAAAAGCAACGCGTTGCTATTGCGCGAGCGTTAGTTAACGATCCTGATGTTATTTTAGCTGATGAACCAACAGGAGCACTTGATTCAAAGACTAGTGTTGAAGTAATGGAACTAATTGCGGAAATTGCTAAAGAAAAATTAGTTATTATGGTTACACATAATACGAATATAGCTAAGAAATATGCAACAAGAATTGTTCGTTTAAAAGATGGACTTGTAGTTGAAAGCAACGATGAAGATATTATTATGGATAAAGATGATGAGTATGAATTAGTAAAAACATCAATGAGTCTAATGACAGCTTTAAATCTATCATTTAAAAACTTAAAAACTAAACTTGGTCGAACATTAATAACTGCGTTTGCTGGAAGTATTGGAATTATTGGGGTTGCTTTAGTCCTTGCGATGTCAAATGGGTTTAATGAAGAAATATCTAAGCTTGAAACTGAAACGTTATCAACGTTACCGATAACTATATCAGAAATACCAATATCATTTGTTGGTGGCCCGGGGATGGCATTTGAAACTCCTGACGCTGTCTATACTGATGAATTTGAACCGGTATCGGAATCTGATTTAATCGAACATTTTAATATTATAACTGATGAATATATCGATTACCTATATAATATTAACGATGACTTCATTTCTTCAATTCAATTAAGTTACGGTGTTCAGATGTTAGTTATATCTGATGTTGATGGCGAATTACTAACTAGTGCTAATGAAGAAGTATTCTTTAAAGAACTATCTAATAATGATTCTTACATTGAAGGACAATTTGATTTGGTTAGTGGGGCACTTCCTGCTAATGAATATGAAGTAGTGTTGATTGTTGATATTGCTAATCAAATTGATAATAAAATTTTAGAATTCTTAGGAATTGATACATCTGTTACTGTTAATTTTGATGATGTAATCGGTAAAGAATTAGTTGTTGCTAATAGTAATGACATTGAATTTGAACCGCTTGGTGCAGAAGTAATTCAGCACGTAACCCAAGACTCTTATAATAATGGTATTCAATTAACTGTTGTTGGTGTTATGCGAGCTCGCGAAGACGGACTTGAAAGTACAACATCAGGAATTTACTACCATGACGACCTTGAATTAATATTTATTGATGCTAATTCAAATAGTGATATTTGTATCATCTTAAATTCACTTGATAACAGTGAATTTAGTGAGGAACAAGTTACTGCTCTTAATTTACAAAAACATGCGGCAGGGTGTTTAGATACGCCAGTAATAATTGGGGTATATCCAACATCATTTGATTATAAAGATGAAGTTCTTGATTATCTTGATGCATATAACGAAGGTTTAGCTGAAGAAGATCAATTAGTATATACTGATTTAGCTGCTACAATTTCGGGAATTATGGGAAGTATTATTAAAAATATCTCAACTGTATTAGTTGCGTTTGCAGCTATTAGTTTAGTTGTATCCTCAATTATGATTGGGATTATCACTTACGTAAGTGTTCTTGAAAGAACAAAAGAAATTGGGATTTTACGAAGCCTTGGGGCGAGAAAAAGAGATATCTCAAGAGTATTTAATGCTGAAAGCTTTATTGTTGGTCTAGTTGCCGGGACGATGGGTGTTGGATTATCGTTATTATTATCGATTCCAATTAATATTATCTTAGGAAGATTATTAGAAGATTTAGACAATGTTGCTCAACTTAGATTAGATCACGCATTGTACTTGATTTTAATTAGTGTCGTATTAACATTTGTTGCGGGATTAATTCCTTCAAAAATAGCTGCTAATAAAGATCCAGTTGAAGCATTAAGACATAACGAATAGAAATTATAAAATATTGAAAAAAGGTGCTTGAAACGAGCACCTTTTTTCTTTATATAATATTGAATAGGGAATTTATCACAAAAATAATATAAACCCATATTTGTTACATTAAGGTTGAGATATAATACAAGCGTTTTCCTAATTATGCAAATTTTATAAAAATATGAAACCTATTACATACTAATTCTCATTGATAAAGCGTTTTCAGCGTGGTATATTGAAAATATAAAAGTATGTTTAAATTAGGAAAAAAATAAATTTAGGAGGAAACAGAATGAAAAGAATTATGCAAGTTGTTTTAACGCTAACATTAGCGTTAACAGTATTTGCGGTTGCAAATGAACAAGTTGCTGCTGCAACTACATGCCCGACTGGAAATGAATTAATAATTCATTATCAACGTTGGGATGCTAATTACACTGATACTTACCTTCACGTATGGGGAACTGGTACAGATGGAACTAGCGATGGTGTTGCTTTAACTGGTGAAGACGAATTTGGTGGATATTATTCATTATGTATTGGTGATGATGCTGAAACAATGGGTCTTATCAATAAATATACTGCTGCATGGGGTGACGGTATGACTGACCGTGACGGTGTAGATACTGATGAAAATGGTACACTAGACGGAAATCACAAAGAATTAGTTTTAGGTGATGGAACTGACCTTGAAGGTTTTGATGTAGATGGTATGAGACATGTATACATTTACGAAGGTAGTAATGGAATTATTAGTGAAACTGATCCAAATAGTTTACCTATGAGTCCGTTAGTTGCTACTATTGCTGTAATTTATTTTGATGCAGCTCAAAGCTTTGATGCATGGAATATATGGACTTGGGGAACTGGGACTTTAGGTACTCAGTTAACTTCAGAGTTCTATTCTGGTTCAGGTGTTCCTTTTGTAAGTTCACTTGGTGTTGATGGGGGAATTGTTGAAGATTTCAGAGTTGCTTTCATTAATGTTGATCCTGCAGATATGGATGCTGAAATTGGATTTATCGTAAGAACTGATGCATGGGAGAAAAAAGATGGAGATTTATTTATTAGCACTGATGGTTTAGTTGCTGGTGATGTTAAAACTGTATTTTATATCGCAGGTAGTGGAATGTTCTATGATAACTTTGCTGACTTTGAAGCAGAAGCTCACAAGTTTGAATTAAGTGTTGCTAAAGCATTAAATCCATTGGCTGTAAATGTTGAATTTAACAAAGATGTTATAATTGAAGTAGATGATGAAATCGTATTTGATGCTTCATTCTTCAGAGTTTTTAATAAAAACCATGAAGAAATTGTTATATCAACTGTAAACTATGATTCAACTTTAATCGCTACAAAACAATTTACTGTCGTATTTGAAGAAAACTTAGATGCTGACATGGGACCTTACGTTATTAAATATAATGACGGTATGGGACTATATGATGCTTGGGTAATCGATTTTGATACAACTGCTCCTGAAATTAGAATTGTTGGTTCTACAGAAGTAACATTAGAACTTGGTGACACTTATGCGTTACCATCATTTAGTGCTTATGATGTAGTTGGTGATGAATCTATTCCTGTATACAATGTTCATATTGTTGATGGAAAAGGTACAGTTGATACTAGAAATGCTGGAGTTTATGAAATCGTAATTGAAGCTGTAGATGCGTTTGGTAACGTAGCTCAAGAAACAATTACTGTAACTGTTATTGATATTTGTGCTGTTGACACTACTGCTACTGATAGTGCTAATCCTGTAAGCTTAATTGCTTTATTAGCTGGATTACCATTAGTTGCTGGTGCATTCATCACATTTAAAAGAAACTAAGGAGGCTTATAAAATGAAAAAACTATTAATTTTAACTACTGTTTTATTTGCTTCATTTGCACTTACAGCATGTGGCGGTGACGACACAGAAGTTGTTGTTGAGTGTACAAATAACGCAGATGATGGTACATTATACGAGTTTGATAAAACTCAAGTAGAAATTACAACAATTAAAGTTTGGTTAGATGATGAAACTTGGGCAAATGCCTTAATCGCTGCTTTTGAAGAAGCTAACCCTACTATTAAAGTAGAATTAGAACTAGTAGGTTCTGTTGATACAAGAGCTCAACTTGAGTTACTTGGTGAATCTGGTAGTGGTGCAGATGTAGTAGTATTCCCTCATGATCACATCGGGGCTGCACTAGCATCAAACTTACTATATCCATTCGGAGATACTCAAAGAGAAGATCTTGAAGATAGAATGATTAGTAGTGCAATTGGTACTGCAACAAGTTGTTATGATCCTGAAACTAACACAGCAGTTGCTTGTACTGATGGTGCACAAAGTGAATTATTTGGAGCTCCATTAAGTGGTGAATCTGTTGCTTTATTCTATAACTCAACATTATTAAACTTTATTAATGGTTCACCTGAACCTCAAGGGACTTGGGAAGAAATTATTGCTACAGCTTTAGCTTATAATACTTATGGAGCTGAAAACACTAATCTTTACTACGCTCTTGATACTGGTAATGCATACGATATGCATTTCGTAGGAACTGCATTTGGCTTTGATTTATTCGGTGCAGATCACTTAGATTCAACTAGTGCAAACTTAGGATCTCAAGAAATGGTCGACGCATTAACTTGGTTTAATACAGAACTTGCTTCTGGATTAGATTTACAAGCCGCTTCACTTGGTGGAGAGTCTAACAGAACATTATTTGAGTCAGGTGAATTAGCTTATATTATTGATGGACCTTGGTCAATTGATCGTTATTTATCTGGTGCTGATGAAAATAGTTTTGAATGGGGAATTACAAAAATCCCTACAATTGGTGGAGTTCAACCTGTAACGTTCTCAGGAGTTCAAATTGCTGCTGTTTACAAAGGGACTACTGAACCAACTGCTGCATTCAAATTTATTGAATTCATGACTAGTGATGAAGGTTTAGCTATTATGTATGCAATGACAAATAAATTACCGGCATTAAAAGATGTTTCTACAGTACCTGGTGTTGCTAGTGATGTTTACTTATCTGGAATTAGTGCTCAGTTAGTATTCAGTCATCCAATGCCAATTATACCTGAAATGGGTTACTTCTGGAGTAACGCTGGGACAATGTACTCAAGTGCATGGAATGCTACTGCAACACCAGCAGAAGCTGCCGCTACAGCACAATCTGGATTTGATGCACAATCAGGCTTAGGAGATTAATTTAAATTATTATTTAATAGGCCATGAATAATTTCATGGCCTTTTAATAATTTTGAGGTGAAGACATGGAGAAAAGAAAAGTAATTGCAATTATAAAAGCAATAGCCTCATCAACAGTTTGGGGTTTAGGACAATTTTTAAATCGACAGTTCCTTAAGGGATTACTGTTTTTAAGTTTGTTTGCTTTGTTTTTAGGTATAGAATTTTACTCAGGAGATTACCAAGGAGAGTTTGATTTATTTGATGATAAAATTTTTGGTGATGAAGCACCACAAGAATTAAGTGATGGATTTATTACTTATTATTTTTATTCTTCAGTACCAGATGACCCGTTCAGAGAATATGAAGAAATAGAATTCTTAGAGTTTGTTGCTTCTGAAAACGGATTAACATATAACAGTGACAACCACATCTTTACGAGTGCAAGTGGTGCCCAAGTTCAATCAGAAAATATGGAATTAGATACTTTAGTACTATATGATTACCTTGGTCAGTATATTGCAGAAAAAGAAGGTTTTGTGGATGTTGAAAATGATGTTATTCCATTAGCCGAAACATTAGCTTTAGCTGAAATATTACTTAAAGTAGAAGATGCTATCTATGAAGAAGCACAAAAACACGTCCAACTTGAGGACGACTACGATCAGTTAGTAGATGATGCAATTGAGCAACTGGCAATTGATTATTTACTTAGTACTGGTAGTACAGGCGCTGAATCTAATTTTGATGAATTAGTAACTGATTATACAACTGCTAATTATGAATCATTGTTAATTACTGCTTTAAATGGGTTATATGACGCTAAGTATCTTGAAATATACGATGAATTTTATGATCAAACAAATACAACAATTATGAATATTCATTACACTAATAAGTTTTCAAATAATTTTGATGAAATTTATGGTGAAGAAATGTTACAATTTGATTTACTTAATGCATTTAATGGATATTTAAATGCATCATTAAGTTCTGGCTATAATATGAGTAATGACGATTATAATAAAATGCTATCACATATTTACTATGCTTATAATGATGACGAGTTTCAAACTAAAGTAGATCAAATGGACAGTTTCTATTATGAACGTGCTGGATTCTTTGTAAAAGGATTCTGGGGTGTAATTACAATGGGGACCACACCAGGACGGACAATATATCAACATAGCGAAGTAGGGTACTTATTACCTGACTCAACTGCTACAGAAACATTTGAAGCAATTGATATCCAGTTAAAAGGTCACCATTCAACAAGATTACTATTAGAAGGGATTATTTCAACGCTATTAATCCTTTATTTCGCATTAATCTACTATCTTAATATAAGAGATGCTTACAAAACATCACTTATAATTTACGATACTAAAAAAGTTCCAAATGAAATTAAGTTCTTTAAAGATACATA
>JASFZA010000081.1:0-16989 GCA_045046715.1 Candidatus Izemoplasma sp. | reverse complement strand
GTTTCTAGTGTTTCAATACTCATTCCTTTTAAACCAAAGCGTGATACGTAAGCGTCATTCCATTCAACAGTAACACTTTTAGCTCCAGCGTTATAACCAGCTTCAGCAATTAGTCTTGCAAGTTCGCTAGTCTCTGTTGATGATCTTACTATTAGCAATTGATCTTTTTGAACATTTGCTCCAACCTCAACAATTAGTTTTGCATATTTCTTTAGTAATTCTAGTTTTGGCATATTACTCACTCCTCTTATTTTGTGTAAAATAATAATAAATTACTACTCAATGTACGCGCAGTTGTATTTTGTCATACTAGTACTTCCAAATAAACAATATCACGGTTTATTTATATTTTCAAATAATTTTACCGTTTTCAATATAATACTTAAGGAATTTTAACTTCATTAGTAAATTTTTACTACATAAAAACTGCACCTTTCTCATTCATAGTTTCCTAAGTCCAAGTTTTGGGTGCAGTTTAAAGTGAACAACACTTTTTAATTATTCTAATTATATTTTATTTTTTACTGCTTTTTGAAGCTTTCAATAATTTTGTATTACCTGGAGTAGTCTTGTTGTCTCTAAGTCTTTGATCAGTTTTTCCTGTAGATTTAGCACCTCTTTTTGGTCCTGGTTTTAGTGCCATAGTATACTCTTCTTTCTTTTTGTATACTTATTCATGAATGTTCTGTTGTATCTATATAGTACTTTAGTTTAATTAAAATATTAACACGGGATTGTACTTTTGATAAATGGGGTTATTGTATCTTAAATCACCCGATTCAGCAAGTCTATAAACAAGAAACATTAGTGCAACATTATATTCTTTGGCTATTTTAACAAGATTTAATTTTTTATCTAATATTCTTATTTTTTCAAAAACTTTATCTTCAATCATCCAGTTAAATGCTTTTTTGTCTGCTAAGTTTTCCGAATCATCGATTTTTGTAATCATAGATTCTTCTAATGATATGTAGGTTTTATTCTTGCCACTGTTAAAGTCAGTTTTGCAGTGGGCTAATTCATGTAATAACGCAAAGAAAATATCAGCTGGCCTTTTGTGTTTTAGTGTTAAATAAATAGCAGGTTTGTCATCTATCACTCTAAAAGCTCCTCTAATCTTGCTTCCTATCATATCTGCTACAATACTTAGATAGATTCCATTAGTATTAAAAAGTTTTACAATCTCTTTTAGATCAAAAGAATTTTCTATTGCAAAAACATTTATCTTTTTAACTACAATATCTATATTGTCTTTTTTATATTCACTGATTTCTTGTTTTTTTGTTTCTCTATAGCATTTTTCAAGCCAAATATTGACTAATTCAACCTTGTTGTGGTTGCTCTTAAATTTTACAGTGCTTAATTTGTTTATATATGGTTTTGATATTCTTAGGTATTTCATAATATCTTTTACAACCTCTAATTTATCTTCAATATTTTTAAAAGAAATAGTACTATCATATTCTTCTAATTTTTTATAGTTATATCTTTTTATATAGTTACTTATAGTATCATTATTCTTAGAAATTTCATTAAGTATATTTTTCTCTATGTTATGATTTGTTTCTATTTTAACTATTTCATCAATTTTAAATGGAGTAACCATTGATATACTTACCATTAGTTTATATGAAAGCAATCTTTTTTTATTTAATATTAAAGATAATTGAGATTGATTGATATCTAAACTGTGTGCAAACTCTTGTTGAGATATACCTTCTAATTCAAGGTAATCCACTAAGTAGTCACTAAAGCTTATATTCCTCATATACTCTTTCTCCTTTTATTTTCCCTTTAATCGCTTATATTTTTGCGTTTTATATTTTTCGGGTTTTATATATTTTTTGGTTTTATTTTTTGAGTTTTGAGTTATTTATCATTTTATAGATTAAGATGTTTATAGTGTTTAAAACTAATCTCAACAATTAAGATTTCGTTTTCTAAAGCTAATTTATTGTAATCAATAATTGTATTAGGTCTCACTAAAAGTCGTATTTCCTTATTATCTAATCTAAAACTAAAATATGCATTCAAAGAATATTTTAGTCTTTCAAACTTATAGATAGCGTTTGCTATGCTACAATTCTCCAACTCTTCAAAGTTTTCATATAAATACAGTAGATTTAAAATTTTTCTAATTCTATTTTTATGATTTTTTTGAAGTTTTTTACTTCTTAATTGTTTTTTGAATTTATCTGTTTGTATAACTTTCAACTCTTTCCTCCTATCTGACTTACCTAATTATATCTTATCTTTACATTTTTGTAAAGACTAGTTAACTATTTAATTTAATTTCTCAAGTCCGACAATTAAACAAATTAAAAGAGCTTGAATGTATCCAAGCTCAATACTCATTATTTCATTTAATATAGTTTTATTTATATCCTTGAAATTATCTGATGAAAGTTATCCGAATTATTTCGAATATAGATTATAATCATTTACACGTTCTAATGAAGTTTTTAATGCTAGTATCTTTAGGTTATTAGCTAGTTTATACTTTGTCCATTTTTTATGAAGGATATATACTCCTTTATAATACTCAGCATCAGGCACTAATTCTAAATCTTGGACAACTTTATTGTTTACCGCTAAGAAGAATCTATAAGAGAATAGATTATCAATTGCTTTAAAGTTTAATACCCCTTTGATAATCAATGTAGCTAATGCTTCTAGGTATACTAAGTAATTAATTAACTCTTGTCTTTCTAAATCTTCAATATCTTTCTTTTTACTTTTACCATTAAGATAACTTTCTAATACTTGTTCTACTCTAGTAAATGACTCAATTTCTAAAAAGGTATTATTATACATAATTAAAAATTCTGCTTCTTTCAAGTCTTTGTCCCTTTTTAATTGAATCCAAATAGCAATACCACCTATAATCGTCCCTAAAGTAACAAAGACAGTTGATAAAACATCTATCTCTACCCAATTAAGTACAACTAAATATGAGATGATTAGTATTCCACCAAAAATAATATAATTGTAGTTTTTCATATTTCCTCCTTAAATAACAAAAACAGCTCTTATGAGCTGTTTTAGAATTACGCCTTACATTTATTAGCTCTAGTTTGATTATACAACTAATTAATCATGAATAGTAGTTTGAATTCATTATTGAATAAAACTACTCCTACCCTAATTATTTCTTTTTATTATTTACTTCAAGACATTACTGCAACACTCATAATATATTCTGTTTCATCAATTTCAAATGGGTTTTTATTCACAAAATTATATATGATTTCATCGTCATTTAAACATAAGCATAAATGGCTTAATGCAATCCCGATATCGACTGCTTGAATATCCATTTTTAAAACATTTCCATACCCTTTAGTTCGCTTTAAATAAAAGTGAAAGATATCGTCTTCTATGACTACTCTCCATGGTTGCTTATTTGAAGCACTTGGCGCAAGCCTAATAGCTTCGAGATACTTATGAAATTGATGATTACTTGGAACAACATTCATCTCTTTTCCATAAAAGAACAAGTCATCAAATGGTTTTCTATTATTTGCATTAACACTTTTTCTAATAACTTTTTCTTTCATTGACATACTTGAAGCAGCGTATCCTACTGGTGAAACACACGCAATGATTTCATCTTCATTACAATCCACATCAAAATCACTTCTAGTAAAAGTTCCACCTAACCAAACTGTTCCAACATCTTCTTTGGTTAACTTGAGAATAACATCTTCAAATATAAAGCCAAAATCAACCATTCCTTTTAAATTATTTTTAACTACTCCACCAATAAAACTTGGTGGATTTTTAATAAATCCATAAGTTCCAATTTTTTTACCTTCAGGATTTTTATTGTTCGAAAAGAAAAACTTAACTGAATGATTATATGGTCCGATTTCGTTTCCAGCATCTTCTAATATCTTTAATACTTTTGTTTTATCTTGCTCGCTCAATGATTTCTTTTGATAATTACGAATAGATTTTCTTTTATTGATCGTGTTAATCATATTACCACTCATTTCTAAATATTTTTCTAAAGTAATTGGTTCATGTAAAATTACAATATTAGATAGGTATATTAATCTATTTATTTTGCTAAGTAATAAATATCTAAAACATCTTGTTGGGAAAGTGCTTTAAAAGCACCTAAAGTGATTGTATCATTTTTAGTTGCTTTTTGGGCCATAAGTAAAAATGATTTATCAGTGATGTCAATATCACTAAATCTTGTTGGCATATCAATACTGCGGTAAAAAGATTCCAATGCTGCGATTCCTTTTAACGCTGTCTCATTTAAATCAAATGGGTTGATATCGATATCAAAAACTTTATTCGCAAACAAAGCAAATCGTGCCGGATTTGTTTTGTAAACATGTTTCATCCATGCTGGATAAATAATTGCGAGTCCAGCTCCATGAGCAATATCGTTAATTGCGCTCATTTCATGCTCAATCATATGTGAAGCCCAATCTTCTTCTCTACTCATTCCAATTAAATTGGTATGAGCAAGTGTTCCTGCCCACATTATTTCAGCACGGGCATTGTAATCTGTATTATTATCCAATACTACTTGAGCATTATTAACAACAGTATGCATAATAGATTCACATAATCGATCTGTTAATTCAACATTTGGTGTATTTGTTATATATCTTTCAATCACATGTCCAATCATATCAACAATCCCGCAAGACGTTTGATAGTTTGGTAATGTATATGTTAATTCTGGATTTAAGATTGCAAACATTGGAACAACACATAAATGGTTAAATGCTTTTTTAAGTTGGCCTTCTTCTTTTGTAATAACTGACGCTGTACTTGCTTCACTACCAGCAGCAGGTATTGTTAAAATAACACCAACTGGTAAAGCTTTATGCGGTACTGCATCTTCAGTATAGTAATCCCATACATCACCGTCATAATATGTTCCAGCAGCAATTCCCTTAGCTGAATCAATAACACTCCCACCACCAACTGCTAAAATAAAATCAATCTTTTGAGTTCTACATATTTCAATACCCTCATGAACTAATTTTAACCGTGGATTAGCAACAACTCCGCCAAGTTCAACTACTTCAAGATTTTGCGCTTTTAAACTGGCAATAACTTTATCATATAAACCAAATTTTTTTATGCTTCCACCACCATAATGAAGTAATACTTTTTTACCGTACAATGCCGATAATTCTCCTACTTGTAGTTCTTGATCTTTTCCAAAGATCATTCTTGTTCTGTTTTGAAAATCAAAGTTATTCATCGAAACACCTATCTTTCTAAGTATCTAGGGATGTAATTACTTTGATTTCTAAGTAATTACTATTATCCTAGTTTGTTGTAAATTAAATCATCAATTAATAATACCATATATACTATATTTTAAACACTTAACAACAGTAGTTTTTGTTAAAATATTTACCAAAATACGTAAAATATGCTTCTTTTATTGTTCGCCGTAAAAAAGACATTAAGATTTTCCAATCTCAATGTCTTTGTATTTAATTTTTTTGATTTGTACTACATATTGTTAATAGATAACTCAAAAAATTAATTTATACATCTAACTTTAATTTTTTAAGTCTTTTTTTCGTTGGAACACCTTGTTTATCCCATCCGCGAATCTTGTAATATGTTTGAATCATATCTTCTAGTTTTACTCTACTATTAGGATCATTTGGATTTTGTAAGTCTTTTCGAAGTCTTTTTGGTAAAGTATCTTCACTTGCGGTTAAACCTTGTCTAATATTAATTAACCTTTCAATGTTATATCCACGTTCTCCTGCTTTAATGAATTTATTTATATTCATGTTTGATCCAGTAATCTGTTTTATTGAATAAGCATGAGGAATCATGCTTTTAAAATTAAAGTTAAGTAACCAGGTATTGTTATGAGTCCAACCGACAACTCCACCAAAAAAGGGAATTGATTTATTAACTACTCGAGAAATTATATTATTCGGTTTAGTCACTAAAAATGCTGGTAAGATTGCATAGGTTGTAAATATGCAATTACCACAAGCAGAAACTGCTTCCATTAAATCTTGAAAGAAAATAGTTAATCCAGCTTTTCCTCTTGTTGTACTACCACTTATATTTAATCCTAATCCTTCTAAGACAACCATATATCCACCATTGATATGGCAACCACCACGGTTAGAAGTTGCGTAACCTAATCCCATACCTTGAGCGGCTCGTGGTTCATAAGCAGCTAATTCCATACCTTTGACGTGAATTGCGTAGTCTTCGCCTCCATACTTTTTAGATACCCTTTTAGAACCTTCAGCTAAGTCATCTCCAATATCTTGTCTTAAACTTACAAGTTTAACAAGATTTTCGAGATTATTGTTTTTTCCAAATTCTAGACCGTTATCCCATAATCCATTTTGGTTTAACTCCATTGCTAATGAAACAGTACCACCAAAAGTCATTGTATCGATTCCATATTCGTCACAAAGATAATTTAAGTTGATAATGTTTTCTAAATCATCATTTAAAAGGTTACTTCCTAACAATCCTAACGTTTCCAATTCGGGACCTTTAACGGTTTTACCATAAGCAGTGACAACTCTTCCACATTGAATTGGGCATGTTACACATCCCTTATTTTTATGTAATTTTTCACTTCTCATCGTTTCGCCATTTATTTTGTTAAAACCTTCAAATGAACCTTGTTTATAGTTTTTTGATGCTAATAAATTCTTTTCGTTCATCATCGTCATCAGTCCTGCTGTTCCAAGTTTTGGTAGTTGTTCACCAGTAATTGGATGTTTCATTAAAGCCTTAATCCATTTTTTATTATGTTTTTTGAATTTTTCTTTATTGTAAAATTCAAATTTATGAGTCCCACTTGCAATTACACCTTTTAGTAACTTATCACCAAATACAGCACCAATACCGCCACGTCCTGCTGCTCGTTCTTGGCTCATTACAGCTGCGTATCTTACTTTATTTTCTCCAGCTTGACCAATTACGATTTTTCCGCGTTTTTTAGTACCCATTTTTTCTTGGGTTTCACTTGTGCTTAAACCCCATAAATGATCGGCATTTAATATTTCAATTTTATTATCATTAATATCAATATATGATTTTTCTTTTGCTTTACCAGTTATTATCAATCCATCATAACCAGCTTTCTTTAAATGCAATGCAAAATCTCCACCACAATTAGAAGATACTAATAACCCGGTTAAAGGTGATATTGTTGAGATATTAAATCTTGATGAACAAGGTGACGTTGAACCTGTAAGTATCCCACTCGTGATAACGATTTGGTTAAACTCATCATATGCATCAATTTTTTTATCAAATGCGTCAAAGATAATTTTAGCCGCTAATGTTTTCCCGCCTAAATATAGTTCGTAAATTTTAGGGTCAAGAATATAATCATCAATTACTCCTGTACTTAAGTTAACTCGGGCAATTTTTCCTGTTAATCCATACATCAAATCACTCCTTTATCATATTGTAAATATTAGTTAAATCTTGTTTTGAAAAAATTCTTGGTACTGGATATAATGGGTTACTCTCTTTATATGCTCGCTTTACCATTAGTGGAATGTCTTCTTCTTTAATTCCACTAATTTTAGTAGGAATATTCATTCTTTTATTTAAGTCTTTAATTGCAGTAATGAAAGCTTCTGCTTTGATTTGTTTTGATTGATTCTCAGCTAAATTAACAATATCAGCAAGTTTTGCTAGAGGTTCATAAACACATTCACCATAATAATCAAGTACATAAGGTAAAATCACAGCATTTGCGTGTCCGTGAGGGATTGAATAAAACCCTCCTAGTGTATGAGCAACAGCGTGCACATACCCAATATACGCTCTTGTAAATGATAATCCAGCATAGTAAGAAGCTTTTAACATGTTTGTTCTTGCTTCAATATTTGAGCCGTCATTAAATGCAGTCTCAAGATTATCAAATATTAATTTAACAGCATTTTCACTTTGAATAATTGTCGCTTTAGTATTACTTCTACCAATATATGCTTCAACAGCATGTGTTAGAGCATCCATCCCTGTTGTTGAGGTAATATGTTTAGGAAGTCCTATTGTTAACAACGGATCTAACACAGCGTAACTTGGGATTAATACTGGGTCATTAATCGCGTATTTCTCATGTGTTACGGCATTAGATATTACTGCAGCAATAGTTGCTTCACTACCTGTTCCTGCGGTAGTTGGTACCGCAAACAGTAACGGTGTTTTCTTAAGCACTTTTAAAACACCTTGCATTTTTGAAATCTGTTTTTTAGGTCTTGCCACTCGCGCCGCAACACCTTTAGCGCAGTCAATCGGAGATCCACCTCCAAAAGCAACAATTCCTTGGCAGTTATTTTCTTTATACATCAGTAGTGCTTCTTCGATATTGTCAATTGTTGGATTTGGAATTGTTTTATCATAAACTGTATATTGTATTTCTTCAGTTTTAAGCGATTTAAACAGTCCATCTAACAGTCCAAGATTTATTAAAACACTATCAGTAACGATTAATACATTGTTGATGTTATTATTTTTGATTTGTTTTGGAAGCTCTAAAATTGCTCCTTCACCTTCGAGTAATATTGGTTCTCTAAAGGGTAGAAAATTTGCAACGAGTTTAAACATACTTTGATAAATACGACAGTAAAGTTTATACATTTTTTTCTCCTTTTTTAGCTTTCGCTATTGTATTTGCGATTTCTTGAATTGGAATATTATCAATTCCGATTAGTTTTTGAATAATCAACCCATCAATCACAGTCAAAATAACGAATGACATTCCTTCATTATTTTGATCTTGATAAAGATTATCTAGGACTTCTTTTATTGTTGCTTGCCATTCTTCATATTTCTTTATTAGCTTTTTCTTTAATGACTCACTATTAGTAATTGCTTTACTAATAAGGTATAAATTTAGCTTACCCCTAGTCTCAGCAGAGACAATCTGATCAATCGCTTCATAAATAATCTTTTCTGGTGGTAATGAGAAATCAATATTTTTTATCCAAAAAAGGAGGTCATCGGTAATTACTTTCAAATAGGCATCTGCAACATCAAATATTAAATCCTCTTTTGCAGAATAGTAATAATATAGTGTTCCCTTACTAATTCCAACTTCTAAAGCAATAGCTTTCAAAGTAGTTTCCATTATTCCATTCTCTATTATAAGATCATATGCTGCTTTAAGTATCTTTTCCTTCATTACACATTCACCTCATTAAAATATTTGTCGGTCACCTGACCGAGTGTCATATTTATATTTTATCATTTTAAAGCTTCCAATGTCAAATATAAATGTCAAAAAGTTGGAACTAGCAAAAAGGCAAATAAAAAATGCACCCTTCTTCATCATAGTTTTATAATAAAGTTCACGGGTGCATTTTAAAATTATATCAAATCTTTATTAAGCAATATTTTACTCAACTAAGTTGATTATTTCTTTCTTAATCTCTAATAATTCTGGTGAAAAAGGATCAGTCTTATCAATATCTTGGTCAATTGTAAATTCTTTAAGAATTCGTGCAGGTAAGTTTGACAACACGACAATTCTATTTGATAAAGCTAACGCTTCATCAATGTCATGAGTGATAAAGATTACTGTTTTATTTAATTTTTTAAAAACATCCAAAAACCAAATTTGTAATTTTCTTTTAGTAAGGTAGTCAAGTGCAGCAAACGGTTCATCGAGGAGCACGATATCACTACCCATTAAGAATGTTCTTAATAATGCTGCTCTTTGTTTCATTCCCCCACTTAACTGATGGGGAAAGTGATTCTTAAAGGCTTTTAATCCGAATATTTCCAAATATTCGTCAATTTCCTCTTCGTTAACTTTTATCTTAGCTATTTCTTTAGGTAAGATAATATTCTTATATAAAGTTCGCCAAGGTAATAGCAAATCTTTTTGCGGCATATACCCTAGTAGTTCTGATGAATCTTGTAATTTAATATTTTTAATTATTATTTCGCCATCGTAGCTTTTGATAAGTTTTGTAATGATTTTGAATAAAGTACTCTTACCACAACCACTCGGCCCAACAATTGTTAAAAAATCATTTTTATTAATTGTAATTGAGATATCGTCTAATACTTTTAAAGTTTCGCCAAAGGTATGAGAAAGACTTTTTAATTCAATGATTTTATTCATTGATGAATTCATTTGTGAATGCTTCTGATACAATAATTTCATCAAGGATGTCATTATCAACTAACCAAGCTGTAAAATTAGTCCAGTAGTCTTCACTTTGCATTCCCCATATAACGTCTTCACCTTGATATATACTTGAGATAAAAGTTTGTGAAGCGATTACTAATTCCTCATTTAACTCAGGAGCATATTTAAGAAGTATTTGAGCACTTTCAGCAGGATTATCAATTGCATAATTATATCCTTTTGTTACAGCGCTCATAAATTTTTCAACGATATCTTTATTGTTGTTGATCATATCTTCATTTGTTGTAATGACTGGTGTATGAAAATTCAAATCACTACTGTAGTCCACCATACTTAAATAGTTATAATCAATGTTACTTAATTTTGCTTCTTCAACTTGCCAAGCTTCAAATACCCAAAAGAAGTCACATTCGTTATTTACATCAGTAAAGATACTTAAGTAATTTGTTGTGATCTCTACTAAACTAAAGTCGCCACCATCTGCTTCAACCATTTCTTTGATTATTGCACTTTCAGTATCGCCACCCCAGCCACAATAAGTTTTATTCTCAAAGTCTTTAGGTCGTAAGATATTAGAACTTGTCTTTGAGATGAATCCTGAACTATTATCGTAAATAATTGATGCTATTGAAACAACAGGCATTCCGTTTGCTCTTGCAGAAAGCACGTATTCTTGAGCACTAACTCCAAATTGAACTGTATTTGTTGCAACTAGTATATCGCTAGTGCTGTCTGGTTGAATAATATCAACGTTTAACCCAACTTCATCAAAGTAACCTTTTTCAAGTGCTACGTATAATCCTGTATGATTTGTATTTGGTGTCCAATCTAATGAAACTGTTATATCTGTTCCTTCACTATTTCCACATGCACTAAGAGCTAATACAAGTACAAAAACTAATAGTAATAAATTCTTCTTCATGTTAATTCTCCTCTATTTTATATTTTATATATATTCTTTCTAACAGTTGTACAATTGCCAACATTGCCAAAGTACTAACGACAATAACAATAATGATTCCAAAAACCATTTCTGTTGAATACGATCGCATTGCCCGACTTAAGTATATTCCTAACCCAAATTTACCACCCATATATTCAGCAATTAAAGCACCAAGGACAGCGTACGTTGTAGCTATTCTTAGACCACTGAAAAAATAAGGAAGTGAACTGGGTATTTTAAGTTTTAAGTATAAATCTTTAGTTGATGCTTTCATTACTTTAAATAAATCAAGTTCATCTTGATCGATTTCACTAAATCCCGTTAATATATTGATTGTTATTGGGAAATAACATACAAGAACAACAACCATAATTTTAGCATCAACACCTAGACCAAACCAAATGATTAGTAATGGTGCGATAGCCATTAATGGTATTGTTTGTGAGATAGCGATAATTGGATATACAAAACTTTGAAATTTTTTAAACTTGTCTAATATAACCGCCGTTATAAAAGATATCATCACAGCGATTAATAATCCAATAATTGCTTCTGACATAGTGTATCTTGCGTGTGTAAATACAAGTGACCGATTTTCGTATAATGATTTTAAAACAGTTGTTAGTCTGGGAAGAACGTAATTATCTATACTAAAAATTATTGTAACTGATTCCCATAAGACTAAGACAAAAAGAATTGAAATTAAGGGAATTATCTTATTTATACTTATCTGTTTTTTCTTCAATGGTATTAACCCCTTTAGGATTGTATGATATTTTAATATACGATAGCGTTGAACTTGCACCTTTACTAACAGCAATTAGTTGCGCTGCTTTTACTATCTCAATTAGTTCATCAAAGTTTCCAATCATAACTGTTTCAAACGGTCCAACAACGTATTTTACGCCTGTTGAATCAATATACTTAATAACTTCATCAACTACTCTAAATACCTCACTCTTGTTATCATTTGCTCCACAAACAAGTAATTCATTATTTATTTGTGGTAATAATTGAAATGCTATTGAACAATTATCCATATTTACATCTCACTTTCTATATTTGGCTAGTATAAAACTACCAACTTTATTATTCTTTATATCATTAATATTTGGGTTTAACTCTAAATCTTCAATTGAATTAAATAAACACTCATCTGTTTTAATAAACAAATCAGTTTTTAATTCAATAAGATCTTTACGTTCAAGAAATTCAGCATACTTGAAAACTGTATTGTTCTTAAAGAAATCAGTTTTATATAAATCATAAAAATGTGAGTTCTTCTGGATTGTTCCAATAAATAGGTATCCCCCTGGTTTTAAAACTCTAAATAGTTCATTAATCAATTTCTTCTTATCAGTAACAAACTCAATCATTGTTACTGAGAAAACGATATCAAACGAATTATCAGGAAAATCCATTTTTGTTGCATCCATCTGTAAGAATGATATATCGTCTATCCTTCTTTTCTTTGCCTCAGTAATCATTTCTTTTGAGATATCAATCCCCGTAACAATATTATCTTCATTAGCAAACAGTCGTGTATGAACTCCTGTTGCGCAACCAACATCCAAAATAGTTTTATTAGCTACTTTCCCAATCATTCTTTTTAGTAATGTACTTTCATAATCTAAAACAACACTTCCTAGTGTAGTTTTATACCATGACTCATAAACTTTAGCTTCTTTATCAAATATCTCCAAAAATGTGCCTCCTTGTAAAATTCATCTAAGTAATAATGTCTAATCTGTTTTAATTGGTTATTAAATCAATTTTGAATATTAAAAAATACCTTTGGATTTCCAAAGATAAAGGTTTGTTGTATATATCCTATCTTGGCATTATCCAATTAGTTCGGTCGACGTTTGCACGTCCTCTCAGCTTAATTCAGCTCCCGTATTTGTTATTACAATTTAGTATACCATATATTTTTAGATATGCAATCAATAGGATTAATTGCTGTTTAAAAATGATTTATCCAAAGTAAATTACGTTGTCTCCTAAATCAGCTAGTTAACCATTATATATATGAAAAGTTTATTCAAAATAACTTGAATAAACTTTTCGTATATAATGCTTCTATTTGTAATTATATGCTGAATAGAAAATACAGGACATGGATAATTTGATGAGCAACAGGATGTATTTTGTTTAAATGTTCAACTTGATTATTTTATCAATAGTTTCTTTTGTCAATTTCCAATCAGCAATTTGGTGTTCTAATATTTTTTTACCTTTTGTTGTAATTGAATAATATTTTCTTTTCTTTTTCGACTCACTTTCAAGCCAGTAAGTATTAAGATACCCTAATTTTACTAAACGTTTAAAGCTTGTATAAAGGGTCGCCTCTGTAAAAACAAAATTATAATTGGTGATTTCCTCTACTTTTTTATTGATTTCATACCCATACGAATCTTTTTCATCTATTATACTAAGTAATATCATATCAGTGTGACCTCTTAAAGAGTCACCATTTAAACTCATTTTATTTTCCTATTAAGCACGAAATCAAAGATAAACAATATCGAGAATATTATCCCTATATAAAGTAATAATGGGCCATTTTGACTATTTACACTATTACTTGATATAATTACGATCCAAATTATAAAGCCAACAAGTGATATTACCAATGTGAAACCAGGAAGTAAAAGATGATTTTTTATTTTTTCCTTTAAAAACAGTATTGTTATTAAGATGTACAAACTAATAATAATGAAATTTTCAGTTATAAAAAAATTATTAAACCTATCCCAATCAGATCTGTTAATATTTACAAAACGAATATCAATAAACAATATAATTATAATTATAAAATTTAATAGCGGATAAAACCATTTTCTAAGAAATATATTCTTTTTCGGAATATATTCGTTACTAATAAATTCTTTTGCTTTTACCCAAACTGATTTTACATCATTTTTCCCTGTTAAGTCAGCATACTTTATCATTATCTTTCTATATAACACAATAAATAATGAGCCAATAATTGCGAAAACTATGAAAAATCCGACAACTGCCAAAAACAATAAAACCCTAAAGTATTCAATATTCCATGTATCAATTGTTGTCGTGAGTACAATCAGTAATACCAAACTATAAATCATTCTTGCGAATATAAGTGAAAGTGCTATTGACCAAAAAATAAAATTTGTTTTCATATATGAAAAAGTCTTATCGATAAATAAATTATATTTTTCAATATCATACTCTTCACTTTGAACAAATTTACTAAACTGAAACAAATACACTGTCCCTACAGAATAAAGCGTTATACTAACCCCAAGAACAATAACACCAGCAACACCACTCAGTAAAGTAACAATTAAACTGGTAACTGAAAGAATGGTTGCTGAAACTAGTAACATTTCTGCTATTTCAGGTTTATAAGATTCCGCCTCTTTATCTTCATTTGTAAATTCTCCGTAAGCTTTGATAGCTTCGATATACGAATATTCTTGATCATTTGTTTTTTCACAAAGTGCATCATATCGATCAATTATATTTGATAATATTTCTTCTTTTTTCTCATCCTTATCTTTTGAACTGTCGTTTCTTAACTTAAATATTACATATTCCTCAATTTTATTATACATATCATTTCTCCTTACATAATCTATTTAGATATATTTTATCAAATTATACCTAATCTGTCAAGGTATAATCGTAATGAAACGATTTTCTCTTTTTAATACGCAAACAGTCAATAATAGCTGCTAAGTTAAAAAAATAATAGTCTGCTATATCTAAACATAATATTATGATTTAAGGGTATATCTCTTTTCTTTTAATTAAAAAAATTATAAAATAAGAATAGAATTAAATTAGGAGGAAAATATATGAAACTTACATTTGGCGGAAATCCAATAACAGTATTAGGAAATGAAGTAAAAGTTGGCGATAAAGCGAAAAGTTTTTCGTTATTAAAAAACGACTTATCAGAAGCAACTTTAGAAGATTACGAAGGGAAAATTAAATTACTAAATATTGTACCTTCACTAGATACCGGATTATGCGATGCGCAAACAAGAAGATTTAATAAAGAGTTAAACAATCGTGAAGATATTGTAGTTGTAACAGTTAGTAACGATTTACCATTTGCACAAGCTAGATGGTGTGGTAATGCCGGTTTAGAAAACGTAATTACTCTAAGTGCTCATAGAGACGAGCTATTTGGAACAGATTATGGTGTACTAATTAAAGAATTACGTTTACTCGCACGTTCAGTAATTATCCTTGATAAAAACAATATTGTTACTTATGTTGAATATGTAACTGAAGGTACAAATCATCCAAATTATGAAACTGCTTTAAGCCATTTAAATTCTAAATAAGAGTTGATGATAAGATTACCTTTTTAATAAAATAATACAAACAAGCCACGATACAAAAGTATCGTGGCTTTCATTTAATATATTTTAAAACAATTACATATCAACAACATGATTCATTATTAGTTTCACAATTTGTCGATGAGAAACACTCTTCTTGCTTTTGATTGTTTGTAGGTGGGCAACATTTTTCTTGTGTTTCATTTAAAATTTTATTAGCATAACTTTTTAAATTTGATTTTCGTTCTGCTCGAAGATTATCATTTTGATAAACTACTTCCATGCCATCAATTGGTTTCGTTCCACAAGCATACTTCTTTTGACCGTTCACTAAAATTAGACAAGCTTTGCAGCAACCATATTTACATCTAGTATTATAACATGGAGCAACAATTGTTATTCCATTTATTTTAGCTATATCAACAATGTTCTTTGTTTGATCTTTTAACTCAATATTAATTTCCTTATGATCAATCTTTATTCTCAACATTCTCTCCTATCGAATACAAATACCATCTCTAGTTTCTTTAAGTTTGTATTCTTTTAATTTTATTTTATCTTCAATATAAATGATTTTATTTTTAAACAATACATTTAACAATTCTAATAATGGTTCATTTTTTTCAAAAAAATCATTATTAATTTCATAATAAATCCATTGTGCTTTCTTGGTTGATTTAATTAAATCAGCAAGTTTTAATTTAGTTAGATGTCTTGATACATTTGACTGAGATAAGGCTAAAATACGCTCAATTTCACAGACGCATACTTTTCCTTCAATAAGAATACTTATAATCCTCAATCTATTTTCATCCCCTAAAGCTTTAAAAACATTAACCATAAAATCACTCCTATATGTATATAATTGCATATACGCATATACTAAAACAAATTTTCTTTAATGTCAATGGAAATTTGAATATATATTTCAGCAGTAATATTATATAATCTTAATATAACGATCCATTATCCTATGATTAACGATACAAATTACTAACCCATTATTCTATTCCAAGTCGCAAATAGGCATATTTTTTTTATTTCATACAAAAAACCTATAATTTTGATTACTTTATCAAAGTATCTAAGTTATAGGTTTCTTTTTACAAAATTGTTGACCTTTAATTATTAACTCTTTTTAACAAACAAAATCTTACTTATTTGAATTAATCAATGAAGTATATTTTGGTCGATTAAGCACTTTTCTTATAATATACAGATATATTGGTCCTGCAATTAAAAGAAGAATTGAAACGATTTGTGCTGCTCTTAACTGTGTATTCCCTATATATAGACTATCTGTTCTTATGCCTTCGATAAAGAATCTACCAATCGAATACCAAATTAGATACAATGCAATTAAATCTCCTGATCTAACTACGTTTGTTTTTCTAATAAGAATAATAAAAATAAACCCTAAAATATTCCAAACTGACTCATAGAGGAATGTTGGATGGTAATAATTTAATCCATCAGGTCCCTGGAGATACATATTATCTACGATAAATTTTGGTAATCTTAATGTATTACTTAAAAAACTTCTTTGTTCATCTAACGTTAATGATGATGTACCATTTCCTAATGAA
>JASFZA010000080.1:0-4901 GCA_045046715.1 Candidatus Izemoplasma sp. | reverse complement strand
GGAATTAGTGTTGGACTTCATAAACATGGGCGGGTAACTGATGTTAATAATGCACTTGATGGCGATGGACCATTTAGCCCGCAAAGAACAGGTGGATTACCTGTTGGAAGCACATATGATTTGGCGTTTAGTGGTCAATACACACAGGCGCAAATGAAACGTTTAAATTACGGGTTTGGTGGATTGATGTCATACCTAAATACGAGTGATGCTGAAAAGATATCAGAAATGATAATTGATGGTCATCCTGAAGCAAAAAGAATATTAAAAGCTATGGTTTATCAAATCGCTAAAGAAATTGGCGGTTTATACGCCGTTACGAGAAATAATTTAGATGCAATTATTATTACAGGTGGACTTGCTTATAATCAGGATATTTTACAGCCTTTACTTGAGTATATTGATCATCTTGGAGAAATCGTTGTTTATCCAGGCGAAGATGAGCTTGAAGCGTTAGCGTATAATTTAGTTCAGTTAAACGAAGGACAAATCCAATTGAAGGAGTATGTTTAAACATACTTCCTTTTTTTAGATATGATATAATAGATTGAGGTGATTTTTTGAGAGATTATGTAGTATTAGATATTGAAACAACTGGACTTAGTAAAGAGAACGATCGAATTGTTGAACTTGGAGCTGTTAGAATCAAAGATGGGAAAGTTGTTGCTACTTACAATGAATTAATAAATCCTGGAATTAGTATTCCCTACGAAGTTTCAAAAATAAATGGGATAACTGATGATATGCTTGTTGATTCATTGCATAGTTATGAAGCATTTTTAAAATTTGAAAACTTTATATTAGGTACACAGTTTCTAGTTGGTCATAATATATATTATTTTGACTATCCGTTTTTACAAAATGAATTTAAACGTTCAGGGATTAACTTAAATAAACATAAAATTGAAGATACTTTATGGATAGCTAAAAAGAAAGTAAAAGGATTAAATAGCTATTCACTTAAAAACTTAACTGCTAAGTATAATATTGATAATGTAACCGCACATCGTGCACTTAGTGATGTTATGGCAACTTATGAATTATTTGAATTATTAAATAAAATATAAAATTTTTACACTTCGTAAGTATTATTATTATGAGGTGTTTTTTTATGAGTAAATGTAAACTATGTAATAAGGAAATTGAAGATGAACTAACATTTAAGACAATATTTTCAAAAGAAGTTAAACTACATAAAGACTGTGAATTAAAATTGAGTAATAATAGTGATTATGAAGTAATACCAACTAGTTTCGGACATTTAAACTACATCAGTAAATACAAAATTACTAATAATAGTTTTGATGAGTACTTTGAAAGTATTAGTTTTGATTACTATCGTGAATTATTTACAAATAGTAATGATTATGATATGTATTTAATAATTGATATAAATTTATTATCAATTATTGATGAGGATGAAATGGTGTTAATAAAAGCTTTATCAAAAACAAAACTACTATTAGTAAGTTTGTTTTATATTAATTTATTTGAATTTGAAAACTTATTTCATTAAATCTTCATAAGTATTTCATACAATTAATATTTGATTTATGGTATAATAAATTATCAAATATACTCAAGGGAGATGATTCATATGATAGTTGAAGTACGCGGTAAGAATGGTTTTACGGTTACTGAAGCAATTGAAAAATATGCCGAAGAGAAACTTAAAAAAGTTGAAAGATACTTTAAAGAAGAATTAGAGGCTTACGTGGTGTGTAAAATCTATAAAGATCATCATCGAGTTGAGGTAACTATCCCAACTAAGTATTATACAATGAGAGCTGAAGTTTCTGATAAAGATATGTATGCAGCGGTTGATCTAACTATTGATAAGTTAGAGTCACAAATCAGAAAACACAAATCTAAAATTACAAGAAGCTTACAAAAGAAAGAGGGAGTATCTGATTTGTTCTTAGAAGACATTGATTTTGATGCTTTAGAACGTGAGCTTGTTATTAATCCAGTTAAAGAGAAAAAAATAACTTTAGAAAGTCTAACTGTTGATGAAGCAATCACAGCACTTGAAATGCTTGGACATGATTTCTATATATTTAGAAATGAAGATACATCAAAAGTTAATGTTTTATATTTAAGAAATGTAGGTTCATATGGAGTTATTGAAACTGAATAATTAAAAATGCGCTCAGCGCATTTTTTTTAGAAATATATATATTAATAATATAGTTGATAAAATTTACATAAATAGCTTATTTTATGATATGATATTTATGATATAGCGAGGTGATTTAGGTGCTTGATAAAATATTTAATCCTAACAAAAAGGAATTGAAAAGACTGAGTGTTTATGCTGATAAAGTATTCGCGCTTGAAGAAGAATTTAAGAAGTTAACTGATGAACAATTAAAAGCTAAAACTGTTGAGTTTAAAAAGCGACTTGAAACTGAAAGTCTTGAGGACATTTTAATTGAAGCTTTTGCAACTGTAAAAGAGGCATCTACTAGAGTTTTAGGGATGACTCCCTTTCGAGTACAAGTGATGGGTGGAGTAGCAATTCATGAAGGTAATATTTCAGAAATGAAAACTGGTGAAGGTAAAACTTTAACAGCTGTTATGCCAGCTTATTTGAATGCTCTTTCTGGTAAAGGTGTTCATATCGTTACTGTAAATGAGTACTTAGCAAACCGTGAAGCAACTGGAGAAATCGGTGATTTATTCAGATGGCTTGGCTTGACTGTCGGACTTAACCAACGTGAACTTACAAAACCAGAAAAACGTGAAGCATACAAAACTGATATCTTATATTCTACAAATAACGAACTTGGGTTCGATTATTTAAGAGATCATATGGTTATTTACAAAGAAGAAATGACACAACGTCCACTAAATTTTGCAATTATTGATGAGGTCGATTCAATTTTAATTGATGAAGCTAGAACACCATTAATTATTTCAGGTGGATCTAAAAATTCAGCAAATTTATATCTTCAAACACAAGCTTTCGCAAGAAGACTAGATGAAGATGATTATGAAATTGATTTAAAAGCTAATTCAATTTCATTAACTGAAAGCGGAATTGGACGTGCGGAAAATCATTTTGGAATTGAAAATTTATATGATTTACAAAATGTTACATTACTCCATAATATTACTAATGCAATTAAAGCTAACTATACAATGACTAAAGATGTTGATTACGTTGTTCAAGACAACAAAGTAATCATTGTTGATAGTTTTACTGGCCGATTAATGATTGGTCGTCAGTTTAGTGAAGGGTTACACCAAGCGTTAGAAGCAAAAGAAGCAGTTGAAATTAAAAAGGAAACTTCAACTTTAGCTACAATTACATTCCAAAACTTTTTTAGAATGTATAAAAAACTATCAGGTATGACAGGTACTGCTAAAACTGAGGAAGAAGAATTTAGAAATATTTACAATATGATTGTTGTTGAAATTCCAACAAACAAACCAATTATTAGAATTGACGAAAATGATTTAATTTTCGCTACAATGCTTGCAAAATATAATGCAATTGCTGATGAAATAAAAATTCGTCATGATTTAGGTCAACCAATCTTAGTTGGGACAATTTCAATTGAAACTTCAGAACTATTAGCTGATTTACTAAAACGACGAGGTGTACCACACGACGTCTTAAATGCTAAGCAACACGAACGTGAAGCTGAAATTGTAGATAAAGCCGGACAAGTAGGTTCAGTTACTATTGCGACAAATATGGCTGGACGTGGGACAGATATTAAACTAGGTGAAGGTGTTATTGAACTTGGAGGACTTGCGGTTCTTGGTACAGAGCGACATGAATCACGTCGTATTGACAACCAATTACGTGGTCGTAGTGGTCGTCAAGGAGATCCAGGTTATACAAAATTCTTCTTATCTGCTGAAGATGATTTGATGCGCCGTTTTGGTGGAGAGAGATTTAAAAATCAACTTGAAATGCTTACAAAAACTAGAGATTCAGAAGATGAATCACCAGTTAACTATAAAATGTTTAGTGGAATGATTAGACGAGCTCAAACACAAATTGAAGGTAATAACTTCGATCGACGTAAAACAGTATTACAGTACGATGAAGTAATACGTAAACAACGGGAAATAATCTACGCTCAACGTCGTGATATTATGTTTTTAGAAACGATTACAGACATTGTTGATGGAATGGTTGAAAGAACGATTAGAACATTGATTGAAAAACATACTGATTTTACTTCAAAAGTACCTGAAGTAAATAAGATTGAATTATTTAATGCTTTAAATGGTAAATTCTTTAAGGTTGGCATATTAGAACAAGGTAGATTTACTAATAACATTGAAGAGACGTACCAATATTTAATGGAAACTATTAAAAATGATGTTGATGATAAAATTTCTAAATTTACAGTTACTAAATATAATGATTTCCTAAAAGCTGTTGTTTTAAGAGTGGTTGATACTTTCTGGGTTCAACATATTGACCAAATGAGTGAACTTCGCCAAGGAATTGGCCTTCAAAGTTATGCTCAAGTAAACCCACTTAGAGAGTATCAAGAAGTAGGATTTAGAATGTTTAATGAAATGGTTTATAGTATTGAAAATGATGTAACTAGATACGTGTTACGTGCTGAAATTAGAGCTAACATGAAACGTGTTCAAGTAGCTAAACCTACAGCGACACACTCAGGAAAAGAAGAAGAAAAGAAACGTAAACCTGTTTCTTCAAAAAAAATCGGTCGTAATGACCAATGCCCATGCGGTTCAGGTAAGAAGTATAAAAATTGTCACGGAAAATAAAATTTGACTCAAGAGAAATCTTGAGTCTTTCTAGAGGTTAGATTATGGAACAACTTGACTTAAAAAGCGAATATAAATTAGTTGTTAAATTACTTGAGGAAATTAATAATCTTATCGATATTAAAAGTTTAAGAACTAAAATTGAG
>JASFZA010000079.1:0-7873 GCA_045046715.1 Candidatus Izemoplasma sp. | reverse complement strand
CTTTGCATGCCACATTTAATTGAAAGCGAAATAGCTGTCGGGCAATCTCCTGAATGGATTACTTCACTTGTAACTGTTTTTAAAGATCGCCTTAGTTACGGTGCGCAAATTATTGATTTGTACGATGAGTTCTTTGAACAAGAATTTTTAATTGATCTTGAAGGTCAAGAATTATTAAATGAAGAAGGAGTTAATGAAACTTTAATTGCTTTTAGAGATTTGTTAGCTAATATTGAAGAATTTACTGCTTTGAATATTAAACCATTAATTAAAGAAGCTGGTAAATTAAGTGGTGCTAAGGGTAAAATGTTATTTATGCCGTTAAGAATTGCAACTACGGCTTCAATGCACGGTCCTGATTTACCACAAGTTCTTGCATTACTAGGGAAAGAAACTGTAATTGAAAGACTAAATTTAAGTATAAAAAAAGCCTATTAATTTTAGGCTTTTTTCTTTGATAAAAGCTTTGTAAAGCCATAATGCCTTTAATAATTTGCAAATCGATAATGATAGGTCTATAATAAAATTATAATATACAAGATAAGGAGAATATGATGAATGGTATAGTAAAATGGTTTAATTCAGAAAAAGGATATGGATTTATTACTACCGAGGAGGATAAAGATGTTTTTGTCCACCATACATCAATCGAAGGCGACGGGTACAAATCTCTTGAAGAAGGACAGAAAGTAGAATTTGATGTCACTGAGGGCAACCGTGGGCCACAAGCTTCAAATGTTGTAAAACTATAGTGTATTTAATAAACAGGAGATTTCTCCTGTTTTCTTTAGTTTTTAAGATAATTTAGTAATAAATACTTTTATGATATGTTAGAATATATTTGTTGATAAATAGTTATTATATAAATGTTAATAAAATACGAGGTGTTAAAATGAAAATATTTAATTCATATTCAAATAAATTAGAAGATTTTGTGTCAATAAATGAGGGTGTTGTAAATATGTACGTATGTGGTCCGACCGTATATAACTATATTCATATTGGAAATGCTCGTCCAGTAATCTTTTTTGATACAGTCAGAAGATACTTTGAGTTGCTTGGGTATACGGTAAATTTTGTTTCAAATTTTACAGACGTTGATGATAAAATTATTACAAAAGCCCTTGAGCTTGAAGTGACTGAAAAAGAAATTACTGAAAAATTTATTTCAGCATTTTTAACGGATGTTGAAAAAGTAAATAGTAAGACAGATTATAAACAACCAAAAGTTACTGAATATATGGATAAAATTATTGATTATATTGCTCAACTTGTAAAAAAAGATTATGCATATGTTGCTGAAAATGACGTTTATTTCAGAGTTGCTAAAGTTAAAGAATACGGCATGTTATCAAATCGTAATGTTGAAGACTTGATTAGTGGTTCACGTGTTGAAATAAACTCTAAAAAAGAAAACCCGTTAGATTTTACTTTATGGAAAAAAACAGAAGTAGGAATTAAATTTGATTCTCCATGGGGTACGGGAAGACCTGGATGGCATACTGAATGTGTTGCGATGATTGACGATGTTTTTGGCGGTAAAATTGATATCCATGGTGGAGGGTCTGGATTAATGTTCCCCCATCACGAAAATGAAATTGCCCAAAGTTTAGTATTAAATAACCACACAATTGCTAATTACTGGATGCATAATGGATTATTAAATATCAATAATGAAAAAATGAGTAAATCTGAGGGCGAAATAATTCTTGTTAAAGACTTAAATGTTAATGTTAATGGCTTTAGACTATTCACACTATCAACGCATTATCGTAGCCCAATAAATTACTCAGAGGAATCATTAAACGCTTATGTTACTGAATGGGATAAAATATATCGTACTTATTCAAGTCTTTATTTAAAATTAGATTTAAATAACGCGTTAAACATTAAATACAATAACATTGAATCTATTGTTCAAATTGAAAATGATTTTATTGCAGCAATGAATAATGATTTTAATACAGCGAATGCAATAACAGCACTTCAAAAATTAAATAAACTAGCTAATCAATTGTTAAGAACTAAAACAGAAGATCAAGATTTAGCTGGAGTATTAAATTTATTTAATACAATCTTTAATACACTTGGGTTAAAAGTAGATAATAGTCCTTTAACAGATGAAAATAAACTTCTATATAATCAATGGCTTGAATCAAGAACTAATAAAGATTTTGCTAAAGCTGATGAACTTAGAGCTTTACTTCAAGAAAAAGGTATTGTGTAATGAATCAATTAAACGGGACAACACTCGCTTATATTGGTGATGCAATTTATGAAGTGTTTGTTAGAGACTACTTTATTAAAAAAGGTTTAACAAAAGTAGATGATTTACATAAATCAGCAATCAAATATACAAGTGCAGTCGGACAAAAAGCGGCTTATGATTTAATTGCAAGTGACTTAACTGAATTTGAAGTTTCAATCTTTAAACGAGGTCGAAATGCAAATACAGATCGAAAAGCTAGAAATACAGACTTAGCTACATATAAAAAAGCCACAGGATTTGAGGCGTTAATTGGATATTTGTATATCGAAGGTTCAAAAGATAGATTAGATGAAATTATAAATAAAATTTTAAAATAAAAAGTGAGAAAATTAAATCTCACTTTTTCTATATTAATTCAATAATTCCTTTGTTAACATTACTTAATATTTCGTTATTAAGTTTACCTAAATTATCTAAACTGATTTCAATATCAATTTTATTAAGACCGGTACCATCACATGCATCGTCATTGTCAATGACCATTTTACCCGCAATCATTCCATTCATTGCGGCAAAAGCCACTTTGTTTGTACATGATAATTTAGCACCATCACATACATACCCCATTGAAGTTGATAAGTATAAATTAACTGCTTGTTTAATTTGCTCATTAGTGCCTTTCCTAATGAAAGTTGTGACTGCCGCAGTACTACATCCTGTTGCGTGTCCTGTACCACAAAGGACGGTTACAATACTCATTTTTTGTTTAACGTAAACACTTGTAAAGAAGGATAATACAATTAACTTTTGTTCTTCTTCGTTACTTATATTTAAGCTATGAGCTAAAAACTTAGGTGATATTAATGTCCCAATTCCTAAGTTACCACTACCAGCAACTCCGTACACAGTATAAATATCTCCTTCCATTCTTTTTCTTGAAGGAACAGAGATATGTTTTCTTAAAAAGTTGGATAGATCATACATACATTCTTTTTGTTCTTGCCTTAAATCTTCGACTAAGTATTTCCCACCTTGAATTCTAATTTCCCTTCGTGCATTTTCATATTGAATTTGGGCAATATCGAATAAGTTTTCTAAACCTTTAAACTCACCTCTATGAACAAATTCTAGGATTTCATCATAGGATTTAATATTTGTATTTGTCGCTTTTCTAATAAGTTTATCTTTTTCAAAATCTTTTAAACGGTCACCATTAAATTCGACACTAGTAACATTGTCATACGAATCTTTAATAATTATTGTGACAATGTCACCTTCAGTAGAGGTAATTGTTAGTTCTTCATATAAAACAGTGTCTTCATAACGTTTATAATTAATTTTCACTTCGATTTGATTGAGGATCCCTTCAATTTTTGCAATGTCATCGTTGGTAACACTTTCAAAAACACTTAATTGCTTTTTAGGGTTTTTAAGTAAAATCCCTAAAGCTAGTGCTTTATCTAAACCACTCTTTTTCAGTCCAGGAACACCAACGTTAACTGCGTTCTTATAAAGCTCTTCACTCATATTAAGTGTTACAGATTCAATTTTTTTATCTCTTAATACATATGAACCAATTGATGCGATGTATCCAACAACGCCAATATCTGTACAACCCATTGTTTTAGTTAAATTAGCCTCAACAATTTTTTTTGCCTTCTTTAAATCCATATGAATCACCTCAATAAATATTATATATTAAATTTGATAATTAGTGCAGTTATTTCTTCAATTTCTCAATAGAAAAAATCCAATTACTGTGTTAAACTAGAGTAGATAAAAAAGGAAGTGATTTTATGGCAATAATTATTACAGGTAAAAATACAATTACTGAAGCTTTAAAAGTAAATAGAAAAATATTTGAACTATATATTATGGGTGATTCAAATCAAGCTATCGTTGATTTGGCTGAAACTAAAAACATTAAAATTAAAAAACTGGATAAGATGGCAATCAATAAAATCTTACCACCAAATAATCAAGGTGTTGGAGCTTTAGTTGAGGATTACCGTTATAAAAGTTTAGAAGATGTTATAAGAGTAGATAAAAAAAATAAATTATTTGTCATTTTAGACTCTTTAGAAGATCCACATAATTTAGGAGCAATACTTAGAAGTGCTGATGCATTTAATGTTGATGCAGTAATTATTCCGAAGAATAGAAGCGTTAAATTGAACGCTACGGTAGCTAAGGTGTCTACGGGAGCGATTGAATATGTAAATGTAGTAGAAGTTACTAATCTTAATCAAACGATTAAGAAGCTAAAAGATAACGGATTTTGGGTAGTGGGAACTGATGCTTCTACTTCACAATCGATTCATGATATCGATACAGATACTAATCTTGCAGTAGTAATTGGTAACGAAGGCAAAGGAATTAGTCGACTTGTTAAGGAAAACTGTGACTATACAGTTAAGATTCCAATGAGTGGTCATGTTAATAGTTTGAATGCTAGTGTAAGCGCAGCGTTAGTTATATACGAAATATATCGTAAAAGAGGGTGAGTTGATTGATTTATCAACATTATAATGATTATGAAATTATTAGCTTAATTAGAGAAGGTAATAACGACGCAATTGAATTAATGTTTGATAAATACTCAAAATTAATTTATAAAAAAATATATAAGTTCAACCTGTTTTATGATGTTGATGATATGTTTCAAGAAGGCCAAATGATTTTACATAAGTCAATTAATAAATTTAGTGAGAAATATAATAAAACTTTTACTAGATATTTTGAACAAAATCTAGAAAGAAAGTATATTACAATCATTAATAAAAGAAAAAGAAGAGCAGAAATATTTTCGGGAAATAAACAATATATATACGAATCAAATCATAACGTATTTGAAAATTCCGTATATTATGATATACTTATAAAAGAAATTGGTAAAATACTAACAGATACTGAAAAGTTAGTATATACTTTAAGAGAATTAAATAACTACAGCGTATCCTATATCAAAGACAAACTTGGGATTAACGAAAAGGTAATTTATAATTCACTGCATAGAGCAAAAATAAAAATAAATGAGCATTTCAAAGACTAGTTCTTGACAAAAATGTTTATTTTTGCTAAATTATATATTTGCAAGAGAGATGATGAAAAAATGAGAAAAAAAGTAATAATGATTTGTGAAGTGTGTTTATCAAGAAACTATACTACTTATAAAAATACTGATAATAAAAATAGACTTGAAATTAAAAAATACTGTAAAAGATGCGACAAGCATACTTTACACAAGGAAAGTAAATAGGAGAGAATAAAAATGACAGATAAAAAACAAGATATCAAACAAAACAAAGTTTTAGAAATAATTAAAACAGAATACAAAATTGAAAATTTATTATTAGGAACTTTAGGGTTGTTAGTTCTAATATTAGGAGTATATTTAGTTGAAGATGATATCTTCTCACTAAATCAAACTTCTTGGTGGATTCTTGATAGTGAGATCAAAAGAACAATCTTTTCAATTGTTGTAATTGTAATTGGATTAGGTGCATTCTTATTAACTGTATGGCCTTTCTTTGTACCAAGCTTTGCTGAAATGAAAAAAGTTTCATGGCCAAATAAAAAAACAATTATAAATCATAGTATGAGAGTATTTGGATTTATCTTCTTCTTATCAGCTATGTTCATTGTTTATGATGCTTTATTCCAACCTTTATTCGAATACTTATTAGGAATAGGTGGTTAATATGGAAGAAAGAAGATGGTATATTGTACAAACATATTCTGGCTTCGAAAACTCTGTTAAATTAAATTTAGAACGTCGTATTGAATCAATGCAAATGGAAGACTTAATTTATCAAGTTATGATTCCTGAAGAATTAAAAATTGAGAAAAAAGCTGACGGGACACTTAAAGAGAAAATGGTTAAGATGTATCCTGGATATGTATTTATAGAATTAAACGTTACTGATGACTCATGGTTTGTTGTTCGTAACACACCGGGTGTTACTGGATTCTTAGGTAGTAGTGGTGGTGGGACTAAACCTATTCCTCTTCCTCCTGAAGAAATCAACCCAATTCTTAAGAAATGTGGACTTATTGCAATTCCTAAACTTGATGTTGAAGTTGGAGAAAAAGTACGCGTTACAACAGGACCATTTGCTGGACAAATTGGGACTGTTGATTCAATTGATTTTGAGAAAGCTGAGATCAAAGTTCTTGTTGATATGTTTGGACGTCAAACTCCAGTTGAACTGGGATTTAATGACATTGAAAAGCAATAGATTTATTTCTTGACATCGTATAGAATAATATAGTATAATAGCGTGGCATACATTTTATGTCATGCTATTTTTTTAACGAGTGGGAGGATGAAAATCTGTTTACCACATCACGAAAACAAGGAGGTGTCTATCGTGGCTAAAGAAATTAAGGCTCAAGTTAAATTGCAAATACCTGCAGGTAAAGCAAATCCAGCTCCACCAGTTGGTCCAGCATTAGGACAAGCGGGAGTAAATATTCAAGAGTTTTGTTCAAAATTTAATGATCAAACTCGCGACAAAATGGGTTCAATTATCCCTGTAGTAATTACTGTTTACAATGACAGAAGTTTTACGTTTATAACTAAAACTCCGCCAGCAAGTGATTTACTTAAAAAAGCAGCTGGAATCCAAAAAGGTTCTAGTAACGCAAAATTAACAAAAGTAGCAACTATTACACGCGCACAATTACGTGAAATAGCAGAAACAAAAATGCCTGATTTAAACGCAAATGACGTTGAAGCAGGAATGAATATTATTGCAGGAACTGCAAAAAATATGGGAATTACTATTGAAGACTAAGCAATTAGTTGTTTAAATACAACTGTTTGTGGGAGGTTATTCCGTTAGACCACATCTAGGAGGTAAAAATTATGGCTAAAGGTAAAAAATTCATAGCTGCAAATAAGCAAGTTGATAGAACAAACTTATATGACGCTAGCGAAGCAATCGCGTTACTTAAAAAAGTATCGTTTGAAAAATTCGACGCATCTGTTGAATTTGCTGTTCGTTTAAATCTTGATCCTCGTAAAGCTGAACAAAATTTACGTGGAGCAATCGTACTACCACACGGTACTGGTAAAACTAAACGTGTAGTTGTATTTGCTAAAGGTGACAAAGCGAAAGAAGCATTAGCAGCAGGAGCAGATTTTGTTGGAGACGAAGACTTAGTGAAAAAAGTTTTACAAGGTTGGATGGACTTCGACACTGTAGTAGCTACACCAGATATGATGGCTCAAGTTGGTAAACTTGGACGTACATTAGGACCTAAAGGTTTAATGCCTAATCCTAAAACTGGAACAGTAACTATGGATGTAACAAAAGCAGTAAATGAAATTAAAGCTGGTAAAGTTGAATACAGAGTTGATAAAGTTGGAAATATTCATGTTACTATTGGGAAAGTTTCTTTCACAGAAGCTCAATTACTTGAGAATATGCAAACAATTTACAATAGACTTGTAAAACTTAGACCTGCAACTACAAAAGGTACATATATTTATAATATTGCTATCGCATCAACTATGGGTCCTGGTATTAAAATTGATCCTGACAAAATTTCATAATAAAATTTACATAATAAAATACAAATAAAAACTTTATGTCGAAGACTTAGGTGCTTAACGCTTAATATCCTAACGAGATGAAAAAGAAAATATAAAATATTATATTC
>JASFZA010000078.1:0-18939 GCA_045046715.1 Candidatus Izemoplasma sp. | reverse complement strand
AGTTCTACTATAATTAAGTACTTATAATCTTAGTGATTACTTTCTTTTTTATAGTGTCTACTTTAGAGGTATCATATCAAAATAGACGTTTTTTACTAATTATTTTTTAATAATTCTTAATTCTGATTCAATATCAAAGAAATGAACTTTATTCATATCAAATGCTAATGTGATTTTATCACCGATTCTAATATCAGCACGAGCGTCAACTTTAGCAACTATATCAGAGTCGCCAATCCTTGCATAAATATTAGTTTCATGCCCGAGCAGCTCAGATACATCAACAGTTAACTTAACTTGCGTATCTTTACTTTCGTCTAAGATAGCTTGTTCATCATGGATATTTTCTGGTCTAATACCTAAAATTATTTCTTTTTCAATATAATTTAATGTTGTTAGCAACTTAATATTTTCTTCTGCTACTGCAACATTAATTCCTTCACCAACAAAAAATCCTTTTGTTGTTAGTTTACCTGTAATAAAGTTCATCGGCGGAGTTCCGATGAATCCAGCAACAAATAAGTTGTTCGGATAATCATAAATATCTTTAGGTGCACCTACTTGTTGAATATATCCGTCCTTCATAACAACAATTCTTGTAGCCATTGTCATCGCTTCAATTTGATCATGAGTTACATATATTGTAGTTGTTCCAATACGTTCATGAAGCTTAATAATTTCCGCACGCATTTGAACACGTAACTTTGCATCTAAATTTGAAAGTGGTTCATCCATTAAAAACACTTTTGCATCTCGAACAATTGCACGGCCTAAAGCAACACGTTGACGTTGACCACCTGATAATGCTTTTGGTTTACGATCTAAATAAGCTGTAAGTCCTAAAATATTTGCTGCATTTTGAACTCTTTTTTCAATTTCTACTTTCGGCATCTTTCTTAACTTTAATCCAAATGCCATATTTTCATAAACTGACATATGCGGATATAATGCATAAGATTGAAATACCATCGCAATATTACGATCTTTAGGTGCTACATCATTTACAAGGACATCATCAATATATAAATTTCCTGCACTAATTTCTTCAAGTCCAGCAATCATTCTTAATGTAGTAGATTTACCACACCCACTAGGACCAACAAAAACAATAAATTCTTTATCTTTAACATCAAGTGTAAAGTCAAAAACTGCTTGGACACCATTATCGTATACTTTATCTAAACTTCTAAATTTAATCTCAGCCATATATATCTCTCCTTTATCCAACTGTCTATATTATATAAAAAATAACAGTTATTTTAAATGTGCATAATGCACAAACTGTTATTTATATTTTAATAGCATGTATACAGCATTAGCGCCTTTAAATGTCCTAATATTAATATTAGTTTTTTCAATAAATTTATCTAATCGATAATTTAATGTATTACGATGTAAATACATTGCCTTAGCTGCTTTACTTGAATTCATATCAGCTTTAATAAAACCTAATACACTATCTATCGTATCACTATCCAAGTCTTTAACTATCTCAGATATAATAAATTTCTTTAATATTTCATTACCTTTAATAATAATCGAAATGATTAAATCTTCAATATAGTATATCCCATTATCAATATCTTTAAAAAACTCATAAAAATCATTATTTGTTATTGATGATTTTTTGCTAAAAGGTTCAATATATAGTGTTAAGTCTTCTGCAAAATCTTGAATTATTAACTCTCTTATACTGTCGTAATCGATTGGCTCATCAGTATAACAATCAGTATCTGTAAAAACCACTAAATCATTAGTAACTTTTTCAAATTTAAAAGAATTATCTAGTTCTTTAAATAACCTGATAATTTCTTTATTAAGATTTAATTGATATAAATAAATTTTTCTTTGCATACTATCACCAACCATTTAAATTATAACACAAATAATTTAATTTACGTAAACACTATCTAACATAATTGAAGCGTAATTTTGAGGATGAGCATTCTTAAACTTTTCTAATAAAAAAAGATAGCCGAAGCTATCTTTAATATTATATTTTATTATAAACTTTAACAATATTTTCAGTTGTAAAACCAAAGTGTTTGATCGCGTCACCAGCAGGTGCGCTAACACCAAATGATTCAATACCGAAAACATTATCAGCGTAACGATACCATAAATCAGGAGTACCCATTTCAAGTGCTAAACGTTTAGTAATGTTTTTAGGTAAAACTGAATCTTGATATTTTTGATCTTGAACTTTAAAAACATCCATTGAAGGCATTGATACAACACGGACGTTAATCCCTTGTGTAGCAAGTTCTGTTTGAACATCAATTGCAAGTCCAACCTCACTACCAGCAGCAATTAAGATCCCTTCAAAATCAGGTGCATCTTTAATAACGTATCCACCTCTTTTAAAATCTTCATAACTAGTTTTAACTTTAACTTCTAAGTTTTGTCTTGATAAGACAATAACTGAAGGAGTTTTAGTTGATTCGATAGCAGCTTTAAATGAATATAATGTTTCATTAGCGTCACATGGACGATATAGATTTACATTTGGCGTTGTTCTAAACATTGACAACTGTTCGATTGGTTCATGAGTCGGCCCGTCTTCACCAACAGCTACACTGTCATGAGTGAAAATGTATAATGAAGGAATTCCCATCAAAGCAGCCATTCTAACAGCCGGTTTCATATAATCAGCAAAAACAAAGAATCCACCACTAAATCCACGTAAATGGTGTAGTGTTATTCCGTTTACAATAGCAGCCATTGCGTGTTCTCTAACCCCAAAATTAATGTTTCTTCCTAATCTGTTTTCTTTAGAGAAATCACCATCAACACCTTTAGCTTTTGTTGATTTAGTTAAATCTGCAGACCCACCAATAAGTTCAATAACATTATTTGATAATTTAGTTAAAATTGTTCCACCACTAACACGTGATGCTTCATTAGTTCCAACTGCATATTCTTCAAATAATTTATCAAAATCAACATCTAATTCTTGATTCATTATTTTTCTTAATTTACGAGCTGATTTTGGATTTTTCTCTTTATATTCTTCATGAATTGATTCCCAAGCAAATAATGCTTGATCTCCTCTAACAACAACTTTGTTATAGAAATCTTGATATACTTCTTCAGGAACGAAAAATTCAGGATAATCAAAGTCCATTTCTTTTCTCATTACTCTTGTTGCTTCAATCCCAATTGGCGAACCATGAGTTGCACTGTCTCCTGCAAGTTTTGAACCAAAGCCAATTATAGATTTAACTTCAATAATTGAAGGTTTGTCAGAAGCTTTAGCATTTTCAATTGCTTGATCTAATTCTTCTAAGTTATTAGCATCTTTAACTAATTGATAATGCCATGACATTGCTTCAAATTTTTGTTTTGTATTCTCAGTATTAGCGTTAGCTAATGGTCCATCTAATTGAATATCATTTGAATCGTATAAAACGATTAATTTTTCAAGTCCAAGATGTCCAGCTAAACTCATACCTTCTTGCGTTATACCTTCTTGTAAATCACCATCACCACATAATGTATATGTGTAATGATCAATAACATTTAATCCATCAACATTAAATGTTTTAGCTAAATAACTTTCAGCTATAGCTAATCCAATAGCAGTTGGAATCCCTTGTCCTAAAGGACCACTTGTAGCGTCAATTCCATCTGTATGAAGATATTCAGGATGACCCGGAGTTAGTGAACCTAACTGTCTAAATTGCTTTAAATCTTCCATACTTAATTGATACCCAGATAAATGAAGTGTAGCATAAAGCATTGCAGAACCATGCCCTGCAGCTAAAATAAAACGATCACGATTGAACCAATTTGATTCACTTGATGTTAAGTTCATATGCTTCGTAAATAATGTGTAAATAATTGGAGCTGCTCCAAGTACAATCCCTGGATGTCCACTGTTTGCTTTGTTAATAGCATCCATTCCTAAAAAACGGATAGCGTTAATAGATTTATTCATAATAATCTCCTTTACAATACTATATTATTTAATAATCTTACTTAAATCATTATACAATAAATATCATTATTAATATATACAAAAACTCATAAATATTTCAATAAAAAAAGTGCCGAAGCACTTTTTATAATTATAAATTATCCAATAGAACCTTCCATTTCAAGTTTAATCAATTGATTTAACTCAACAGCGTATTCCATTGGTAGTTCTTTAGCAAATGGTTCAATGAAGCCCATAATAATCATTTCAGTTGCTTGTTCTTCTGTTAACCCGCGACTCATTAAGTAAAACAGTTGTTCTTCACTTACTTTTGAAACTGTTGCTTCATGTTGTACTTGAGCTGAGTTATTTTGAACAATATTGTATGGTAATGTATCAGAAATACTTATATCATCTAAAATAATAGTATCACATTCAACATTACTTTTAGCACCTATTGCTGATTTATGATGATGGATCATTCCACGATAATTCGTGCTACCACCTTTTGCACTCATTGATTTTGATATAATCTTACTAACAGTATCTTTTCCAATGTGAATCATTTTAGCTCCCGTATCTTGAACCATGCCCTCACCAGCGAATGCAATCGAAATTGTTGTTCCTTTTGCACGGTCACCTTTTAAGATACAAGCAGGATATTTCATATTTATCTTAGATCCAATATTACCATCAATCCATTCCATATGAGCATCTTCACCAACTATTGCTCTTTTTGTTACAAGATTAATAATATTATTAGCCCAGTTTTGAACTGTTGAATAACGACAATGTCCACCCTTTTTAACAAATATTTCTACAATTGCAGCATGTAGTGAATATTTAGTAAAGATCGGCGCAGTACATCCTTCGACATAGTTTAAACTAGCACCTTCATCAACAATAATTAATGTTCTTTCAAACTGTCCCATTTGTTCACTATTGATTCTAAAGTATGATTGTAGTGGTTTTTTAACGTGAACGCCTTTAGGTACATAAATAAACGACCCACCGCTCCATACAGCACTATTTAAAGCAGCATACTTGTTATCACGTGATGAAACAACCTTACTAAAATATTCTTTAAACAATTCCGGATATTCACGAAGTGCTGTATCTGTATCTGTAAATATTACTCCTAAATCATCTAATTCTTTAATTGTTGAGTGATATACTACTTCACTCTCAAACTGTGTTGACACACCTGATAAAAACTTTTGTTCAGCTTCAGGAATTCCTAATTTATCAAAAGTATCTTTAATCTCTTCAGGAACATCTTCCCAAGTTGATTCACTTCTTTCACTAGAACGAATAAAATAAGTTATTTCATCAAAATCTATTTCACTTAAGTCAGGTCCCCATGTTGGGTTAGATTTACTTAAAAATGATTTATATGCTTTTAACCTAAATTCAAGCATCCATTCAGGTTCGTTTTTAAGTGCCGAAATTCGTCTAACAACTTCTTCACTTAATCCTTTACCAGTATTTAAAACGGGTTTTGTTTCCGTATGAAATCCAAATTTATAATCACCAATTATATCAGTAATTTCTTTTTTTGTTTGTTCACTCATGTTTTCACCTACTCTTTTTCTATAGTCTCCTCAAAAGCCTTCCAAGAGATTGAAGCACATTTAACACGTGCTGGAAATAATCTCACTCCGATATAAGCTATTGCTTCTTCTAAGTCTACTGATTCATCATATTCTTTATTTGAAAGCATATTCAAATATGCTTCGGTAATTGCTTTTGCCTCTTCAACTGTTTTACCAATTAATGTTTCACTTAATACGCTAGCACTACTACAACAAATACTACATCCAGACCCATCGTGTTTAATATCTTTTACAATATTATCTTTTACTAATGACTGAATCGTAATATCGTCACCACAACTTGGATTTTTAATATGAACTGTTTTATACAAATCATCTTCAACTAGCCCTTTATTACGTGGATTCTTGTAGTGATCCATAATTACTTGACGGTACAAATTTTCTAGTTTACCCATATTAATCCTCCTAAAACCCTATTTCTTTAAAAAACTTAACTGCTTTTTTTAAAGAATCTACAAGTTTATCACATTCTTCTAATGTGTTATATATATAAAACGAAACTCTTAAAGTTGCTGGAACTTGTAACCACTTAATCGTTAACTGTGCACAATGATGCCCAGCTCTCATACAAATATTATCACCATCAAAAAAAGTGACAGCGTCGTGCGGATGGACTGAATCAATATTAAAAGTAATTATTCCAGTATCAGCAGTTTTATTATAAATAGTTATACCCTTGATTTCTTTTAACTTATTAACAGTATAATCTTTTAACTCTTTTTCATGTTTTAAAATATTATCTAACCCAATATTTTGCAAGTATTGAACAGCTTTCCCTAGACCAATAGCTTCTCCGATTGGTGGAGTACCTGTTTCAAATTTATATGGAGCATCTTTCCAAGATGCATCATGTAGTTCAACATTATCATTCATGTCTCCGCCAAATTCAATTGGCTCCATTGCTTTCAGCAATTCTTTTTTCCCAAATAAAATCCCAATACCTGTTGGTCCACACATCTTATGACCCGAGAATGCTAAGAAATCGCAATCAAGGTCTTTTACATTGACCACCTTGTGAGGAACAGCCTGTGCTGCATCAACACTAACAAGTGCTCCAACTTCATGTGATAGTTTAATTATTTCTTTAATTGGGGATATATATCCCATTACATTTGAAACATAATTTAACGCAACAATTTTTGTATTTTCATTCAAAACTTTCTTAAAGTTTTCAATTGTAATACGGCCTTCTATATCGAGTTCAACATAAACAAGTTTAGCTTTAGTTACTTTTGAAACATTAATCCACGGTAAAACTTGTGAATGATGTTCAAGTTGGCTTACAATAATTTCATCTTTTTCAGTTAAATTATGTAATCCATAACTAGATGCAACCAAATTAAGTGCGCTACTAGCTCCTCTTGTAAAAATCACTTCATCAAAATCAGCATTAATAAAATCGGCAATTATTTGTCGTGCTTCTTCATACTTTGATGTTGCTTTAAAACTAAGTTCATAAACACCACGATGGACATTCACTCCATATTTAAGATAGTAATCATCAATAGCATCAACAACTTGCTTAGGTTTCAAGCTAGAAGCTGCATTGTCTAAATAGATTAACGTTTCATCTCTAAGTAATGGAAAATCTTTTTTTATAACATATGGATCCATATAATCACCTACGCTGTTTTATTTGCGACACTTGATACAAAATCATTTATTAATTCATCACTACTAAGTAATTTTAACACCGGACTTAAAAATCCGTTAATGATTAATCTTTCAGCATTTTTAAAAGTAAGACCGCGACTCATTAAATAGTAGAGTTGTTCATCATCAATCTTACCAATAGCTGCCCCATGGCTTGCTACAACATCATATTCATCAATCAGTAGTAATGGATTAGCATCTAGTCTTGAAGTAGCACCTAGAACTATTCCTTTATTTGATTGACGAGCGATACTTTGTTTCATCCCTTTATTAATTTTTCCAATACCCTCAAAAACTAATTTAGATTCATCATTTGAAACTCCATAGTTTTCAATATATCCTTCAGTAAATTTCGCGTTATGCGAAACTAACTGAGTAAATTTTGCAGTTTGTTTTTTAGAAGTAATCGCTACTGTTTTAGTTGTACCAACAGCGTACTCATCATTTAACTTAATAAATGTATTAGAAATAGTATTAGCATCATTAAGTTCGGCAATACTAAATAAGATATTACCATATCGTTTAACTCCAGCAACACGGTTAATTACAATCGACGATTCTTTATTGATTTTTGATATACCAGAATATACTAATCTTGCATTATCCTTAATAATACATTTAGCAAAGATATTAATTTTTGCTGGACCTAAGTTAACTATATATTCAAAATATTTAAATTCTGAATTTTCTTCAACAACAATTGTTGTTCCACTTACAACTTCATCTTGGTCACTTAAATAAAACACTTTTAAAGTATCTTTAAACGCAAGATTTTTAGGTACGTGAATAAGTATTCCCGAATTTGAGTTTTCGAGGTTGTACGTAATCGATTCATTTTCGTTAACACATTGGCTGTGGTACATTTTGAACATTTCAGCTTTTTCAGTGATTGCAAAATTATAGTCATTAATATAAACATTATCATATTCATGATTAAGATTTCTCTTAATAATATGACCGTTCTTAATTACAATATAATTTTGTAATTCATCTGTCAGAAACTTAGATACTTCACTTGGTATTTCTAAGTTGATTTGTGTGTTATTTTTATATTGAAGTTTCATTATAAACCTAAAGCTTCTTTAGTAGCGCAAGTTCCTAAGATAGTGCGTTCTTCTTCTTCTGGTATATAAACACGTTCATCATCAATCCCAAGTTCTTTTTTAATCCAATCATAACCTTCTTTATCGATTTTTTCAACAAGCTCTTTCGAACCACTTTTAACGATTTTACCTTTCATCATTACGTGAACAAAATCAGCATTAATATAATTAAGTAAACGTTTATAATGTGTTATTAATAATAAGCCTAAATCTTTTGATTTCATTGCTGTAACATTTTCACCAACAATTTTCAATGCGTCAACATCTAGTCCTGAATCAATTTCATCTAAGATTGCGATAGACGGTTTCAGCATTTTCATTTGAAGAATTTCATTACGTTTTTTCTCGCCACCACTAAATCCCTCATTCAAATATCTATGAGGTAAATCTTCATCCATTTTCAAAGCTTTAACAGCTTTATCTAGTTGGATAATATATTTAAATAATGATACATTTTTTCCTTCTTCTAAATGAGCATTCATTGCTGTTTTTATAAAATCACTATTAGTTACACCTGGAACCTCAGCAGGATTTTGCATTCCTAAAAAGAGACCAGCGCGACTTCTTTCATCAACACTCATCTTTAATACATCCTTACCATCTAAAGTAATAGAACCTTTAGTAACAGTAAATTTCGGATGCCCCATCACGACACTCGCAAGTGTTGACTTTCCTGTACCATTTGGACCCATTATTGCGTGAGTTTCCCCACCATTTATTGTCAGGTTTACACCTTTTAGGATTTCTTTGCCATCAACTTCAGCAAATAAATCTTTAATTATAAGTTTTGCCATCATTATTCCTCCTTGATAACCCATTTTTATTGTATTATAAATAGCAACATTTATCCAATGATATGATAGTTTTTTCAATTAAAAATCGGATATTTTTAAAGTGATAATTATTCCCAACAAAAAAGAAAGTGAAAATCACTTTCTTAATAAACGTATGCTCGTAAAATATCACTGAAAACTTGATATCCGTTTTCATTTAAATGAAGACCATCTGTTGTGTATTCAATATTTAATTGATCCAGATTATTTTTAAGTCCTTTTGTTATATCGACAAACTTAAATTTGTTCTTTCTAGCAAAATTTTTAAGATAATAGTTAAGTAAATTAATATCAAAATTATCTCTAGAATCAACAAACTCACGGACAATAAAACTCTTATTTGCAGTATTGACCGGCACGACAGAAACAAGATGAATTTCTGTGTCTTTTGATCGATTTTTTACTTCATTAACAATACTTACAATATTGTTATAAATATCTTTTACATTGTTATGTGAATTACCAATATCGTTAGTTCCTATTGAAATGAATAATTTCTTCGGTTTATATTTAATTGCTCTTCTAAATATACTATCTAATAAATCAGGAGTTTCGTCCCCGCGTATCCCATGATTATAAATAGTTAAATCTGGAAAAAACTTCATTAAATCAAATCTCTCAATTATTGAATCACCAACGATAATTACTTGATCCTTTTTTGTTTCTTTACTACCAATTTCTTTTAATCTTAACTTATAGTGTTCCTTGTAGTTCCACTCTTCCATAATTCCCTCCTAATGATTGTCTTCTAACAGATGCCAAAAAACATTTTTAATAATAGTTAGAGTAGCAAGTGCTAATAAACTAACTATAATCCCTAAAGTTGTTTCACCATATCCAAATATAATTCCGATAATTGCACCAATCCATAGTGTTGAAGCTGTCGTTAAGCCACTAATGTAACCATTAGTTTTAATAATTGCTCCAGTCCCTAAGAACCCAACTCCTGTTACTACTTGAGCAACAATCCGTTGTCTTTCAAACATAATGCTTCCAGCTAGCTCCGGAAAATCAAGAGCAAGTTGAATTGAATCATAATAGAGCTGTTCTTGCATTATAGTAACTCCTGCTGCACCAAGTGCTACAAGAATATGTGTAGTAAGCCCCGCTATTTTATTTTTTTTCTGACGCTCAAAACCAATTAATCCAACGAATAGTATCGTAAACCCCAAGGCTTTAAGAATATATAACGTATCAATAGCTTCTGGCATGGTATCACTTCCTTTTCAACTTAACAGTACATTATAAACGCTTACATTGCAAATTGCAACTTTTACTTTTAAAAAACAAGCACAGAATAATCTGTGCTTGTTTGGTTTAAATTTAAATATCGAGTGAGTAATCCATTGCTTGATAACGTAAGTACATATTATATTTACGTTTAGCTTCAACAACGTTTGCAGTCAATAATTCTTCTGCTTTTTCTGGATTAATATCAAATAATTGTGAGAAACGTGCTTCATTCATTAAGAATTCACGGTAACGATCCCATTTCGGAGGTTTAGAATTGATTTTGAAAGGATTTTTCCCTCCGCCTTCTAAACGAGGATCAAATGTCCAAGTTGGCCAGTAACCACATTCAGTTGCTAGTTTTGCTTGATTTCCTGATTCTTGCATTCCACCTTTGATTCGATGTTCGATACATGGTGAATAAGCAATAATTAATGAAGGTCCGTTATAGCTTTCAGCATCTCTAAATGCTTTTACTACTTGTGCTTGTGATGCATTACTTGAGATTTGAGCAATATAAACATGTCCATAACTCATCGCAATAGCTCCAAGGTCTTTTTTCTTACCAGGTTTACCACTTGCAGTAAACTTAGCAATTGAACCTGTAGTTGATGCTTTCGAAGATTGTCCACCTGTGTTTGAATAAACTTCTGTATCCATAACTAAGATGTTAACATCTGCGTCATTAGCGATGACGTGGTCTAATCCACCAAACCCAATGTCATAAGCCCAACCGTCTCCACCAAAGATCCAGTTTGATTGTTTAACGAAATAATTAGATAATTCTGATAATTCGTCACGCAATGCTGGTTCAAAAGTTTCAATTAATGGTAATATTTTAGCTGATAGTTCTAATGTTATGTCACCATCTGCTCTATTTTCAATCCAAGACTCAAATAATTCTTTAGCCTGTGGTGATACTGTATCTAAATTATTAACTAATGCATTTTGAAGACGATCTCTTAATGCTTCATTAGCATGTCTCATCCCAAATCCAAATTCAGCATTATCTTCAAATAAACTGTTCGCCCATGCAGGTCCACGTCCGTTTGGTAATGTTGTATAAGGTGTTGCAGGGAAGCTTCCGCCATAGATTGAAGAACAACCAGTCGCATTAGCGATTTGCATTCTTTCACCAAATAATTGTGTAACTAATTTAATGTAAGGAGTTTCACCACAACCAGCGCAAGCACCACTAAATTCTAATAATGGTTTAGCAAATTGTGTATTTTTAGCATTTGTTTTAGCAACTAAGTTATCTTTATAAGATACTTCTTCATATAAGTAACTTGTATTAACAATTTCATTTTTAGCAATTTCATCAGCAACAGGGCTGAACACTAAAGATTTTTCTTTTGAAGGACATACTTCAACACAAAGTCCACAACCTGTACAATCTAATGTTGAGATTTGAATTTTATATCGTAAACCTTCAAGTCCTTTACCTGTCGGTTTAATTGTTTTTAATCCTTCAGGAGCTTTAGCTAGTTCATCTTCTGTTAATAAGAATGGTCTAATTGCAGCATGCGGACAAACAAATGAACATTGATTACATTGAATACAGTTATCATCAATCCATTCAGGAATATAGTTAGCAATTCCACGTTTTTCATAATTAGTTCCACCATTAACCATTGTTCCATCTTCATAACCGGTAAATGCACTAACTGGTAATTCGTATCCTTTAATTGCATTTACTGGATCAGCAAGAGTTCTAACAAAGTCAGGTCTTGTAGTATCAATTAAGATTCCTTCATCAGTTAAGTTTATCCAATCAGGATTAACTTTAACTTCAATAAGTCCTTCTTGTCCTTTATCAATAGCAGCCCAGTTTTTATCAACGATTTCTTGACCTTTACGACCATATGCTTTTTTAGCATATTTTTTCATTAAGTCTTTTGCTGTTTCATAATCCATGATTTGTTCATTAAGTGAGAAGAATGCACTTTGCATGATTGTATTAATCATTTTTCCAAGTCCAACTTCTTCTGCAAGCTTAACGGCGTTAATAATATATAACTTAGCATTTTTCTTAGCTAATTGAATTTTAACTTTATTTGGTAATAAAGCTTCAATATTTTCAGCTGGAGTAATTGTATTTAGTAAAAATGTTCCGTTATCTCTTAATCCTTCAACCATATCGTATTTCATTAGATAAGAATCTTTTGAACAAGATACAAAATGAGGATGTGAAACTAAATAAGTAGATCTGATTGGATCTTTACCAAAACGTAAATGCATTCTTGTAACTCCACCAGCTTTTTTAGAATCATAACTTGAATATGCTTGAGCATATAAGTCAGTATTATCACCAATAATTTTTATTGTATTTTTAGAAGCTCCAACAGTACCATCACTACCAAATCCGAAGAATAATAATTCTGTGCTGTCAGCTTTTTGAGTATCTACTTCACTATAAGTTAAAGATGAAAGGTTAACATCATCTTGAATCCCAATTGTGAATGAATCTTTTTGTTCACCAATTAAATTATCATAAACACCAACGATTTGTCCTGGTGTAGTATTTTTAGAACTTAATCCGTAACGTCCACCAATAATAACTGGTGCATTTTCTTTTCCATATAAAGCCCCTTTAATATCTAAGTATAAAGGTTCTCCTAAACTACCTGACTCTTTAGTACGGTCAAGTACAGCAATTCTTTTAACAGTACTAGGTAATACATCAAATAAGTATTTAACACTAAACGGACGATATAAATGTACAGTAATTAGTCCAACTTTACGTCCTTGTTCAGTTAATAAATCAATAGTTTCTTCAATAGCTTCTGTAACAGAACCCATTGCAACAATAATATCTGTTGCATCTTCTGCTCCATAATACACGAAAGGTGCATAATTACGCCCCGTAATTTTAGAAATTTCTTTTAAATATTCAGCAACAATACCAGGTACTTTTGCATGATATTTATCTTGAATTTCACGAGCTTGCATATAAACGTCATCGTTTTGTGCAGCTCCTCTTGTAACTGGGTTAGCAGAATTTAATGCTCTTTTTCTAAATGCTCTAACAGCATCTTTGTCTAATAATTTTTCTAAATCAGCATAATCCATTACTTCTACTTTATTAACTTCATGACTAGTTCTAAAACCATCAAAGAAATGTAAGAATGGAATACTTGATTTAATTGCACTTAAATGAGCAACAGCTCCTAAGTCCATAACCTCTTGAACAGATCCACTTGAAAGGATTGCGAAACCAGTTGGTCTTGCAGCCATAACATCTTGATGATCGCCAAAGATTGATAATGCTTGAACAGCAATACTTCTTGCAGCTACATGAATAACACCTGGTAATAACTCTCCAGCTATTTTATACATGTTAGGTAACTTAAGTAGTAACCCCTGTGAAGCTGTATATGTTGTAGTAAGTGCTCCCGCTTGTAATGAACCATGAACAGTTCCAGCAGCCCCAGCCTCTGATTGCATTTCAATTACTTTAACCGGCATCCCGAATAAGTTTTTCTTACCTTGAGAAGCCCATAAATCTGTGTACTCTGCCATCGGTGAAGATGGTGTGATTGGATAAATACCAGCAACTTCTGTAAACGCATAAGCTACGTGTGCACAAGCTTGATTCCCATCCATTGATTGGAATACTTTTTTTGTCGCCATAGCAACTACCTCCAAAAATTTATTTTATATATGTATCATACGAAATGATTATACTATATATCACTATATATGACAATCAAAAGAGAGTGTTTTTTATTTAAAGAAAACACTTTCATTCTAATTACTAAATCAACAGATAAACTGAGTGAAAACCAGCTTACTTATTCATACTATTTAAAAGCTTTTCAGCTTTATCTAAATATAGATTAGCAAAGAATTTAAAATCAACACCTAAATCTTTAGATAATCCAATATATTCTTTGTACCAAGCAACATTATGCCATTGTAAACATTGGAATGTTCTAAAGAAATATAACCGATTATAATCTTCATCACTCGGCGTTTTACCTAAATAGACAGGCAATAATTTCTCAGCATGGTCAAAATCATTATTACCAAAACATGCAATATCATAATAAGGATCATTATTTCCTGTAAATTCCCAATCCATTAATTTTAAACCATTATCAGTAACAACAAAGTTACTAATTTGTGAATCACCATGACATAAAGTCAGTTTTGATTCATCAAGAAATTTACGATAAGATAAGAACTCTTTTTTCAGAGCTAAATATCTTTCTGATTGAATATGATCATACTCTTTATTATAACCTTCATATAACTCTAAACGAGCTAAAGGATTATAATCAGATTCTGATTTCTTACCACTTTCATGAATTTTATGAAGGACCACTGAAGCTTTTTCTAAATACTCAAGAGGATTAAGTTCATGGAGTGGTTGGCCGTTAATATACTTGGCAATTTTATATCCTGTTTTTTGATTAAAATAAACAGTATCGTTATTTAAATCTAAACTTTTAACAAGATTAATATTACTTTCCTCAACATTACGGTCAACAAACTTTTCAGCATTCTTTCCAGGGATTCTAAAAGTATATAACTCATCATTAACTTTTATGATATAAGTATAGTTACTCATTCCGCCCATTAAACGTTTTACTACTTTAACATCTTCTTCTTTTACATTTAAAACTTCACTACAAACATTTTTGATAATTAATTCATTTTCCATAATATCCTCCTAAAGTTTTATTAACGGTGTTGGCACATCTTGACTTGCGACCATTAAATTATAATCTTCTACTTTTAAATCATATTCACCAAATACTTCTTTGAATGTTTCAACAGCAACAAACTTATCATTACATTCTCGTGACGCATGAGCTAATATTATTTGTTTTGTTTTATCACCAATCAATTTTACTAAGTTATACGCTGCATCATTATTTGATAAATGTCCTTTTACTGAATCAATTCTTTGTTTTAAGTAAAATGGACGGTTTGATGTGAATAGTTTTGTCACATCATAATTAGATTCAAAAATATATAAGTCCGCATTACTTAACATTTCATAATCTTTTTGCGGTAAATAACCAATATCAGTAACGTAAACAATCTTTTTACCTTCCGTTTTTAAGATATATCCCACAGCATCACTTGCGTCATGACTAATTGAAAAAGGAAGTATTTCAATATCCTTAATATAAAAAGTCTCACCCGGAACAATAAATGATAATTGATCGTAACTAATATTTTCTTTCACTTTATAATACATTGAATTATACGTCTCTTTAGTTAAATAACAACTTGCACCATTCCTTTTAAGGAAGACAGGTAGTCCAGAAACGTGATCTGTATGTTCATGTGTTACTAATACTCCATCAAGCTTATCAGCTGATAATTCTAAAATTTTCAAACGACTATTTATTTGAAGATTTGATATCCCAGCATCAATTAATATCTTCGCTTTTTCTGTTTCTAAATACGTACAATTTCCTTTTGAACCACTTGCTAAAACTGATACTTTCATTAAATCACTCCAATACAATAAAAATTATACAATAAAAGTAATAAAAATCAATATGCAGTGCCTTATTTTTTTTCACAATTCTTTCACAAATTGTTATTGTTTTTTTATATATATAATGATATGATTAATACTGCGTAAAATATTAAGGAGTGAAGACAATGAATAAAAGTATTTTAATTAAAGCTGGAATAATTCTAGGAATATTCGTAGCGATTATAGTAGCATCTGTAGGATGTAGTTTAATTAACACAGATCCAGACGTAGCAGTACTAACAAATGGTGATGATATCTATTTAACTACCGACGATTTTACAGTAACAAATCAAGAATTATATGAAACAATGGTAAAAGTTGATGGTTTAAGTCATCTTTTAACTTACATTGATGAAATTCTTCTTGCAGATTACATTGCAGAAGTAACACAAGATGAAATTGATAAAGAATTACTATTATTAATTTTTGGAACAGACAATGAAGATGTATTAAATGAACTTCAAACTATTGGTGGTTTATATGATGAATACTTCCAAGCTTTTTATGACAACTTAGAAATTTTAGGTTACGACGCATCTGATGATGAATCAGTTGCTGAATACTTAAGATTAAGTGTTGCTAAAAAGAATTTAACTAAAGCTAAAATTATCGCTTCCGAATATGGTTCAATATTTTATGTTTATGATAATGAAGTTGAAGCTTATTACGATACAACAGTTAAAAATGATGTATATGCTTTAGAACTCAGATTCTCAAGTCAAGCTGAAGCTGATGCAGTATTTTTAGAGTTTAACTTAGTATTAAACTACAATGAAGGTATTGGAGAATACTTTGGTGCTGTCGATATTGGTAATGTGTCAAGTGAAGAATTTGATGAAACTAATACTAACCAATTAACTGATGAAGAAGTATTTGCTTATTTCGTAGCGATTTACAATAATCAAAATCCTTACGAAACACAATTAGCTTTAGATGTTACACAAGAAGAATTAAGCACAAACCATTCAGACATTTCACTATTTAACTTAGAAGAAATGACTACTGGATTAAATCTTGGTTCAATCTATGCTTATTACTCAAACTACTTATTTAACACATTAGACTTAAATGATGAAGACGTTGTTAGATATAGTTATGATGCAAGAGAATTTGGCGATGAATTTATCTTCGTTTATAAAATATCACAAGAAAACGTAGCTCCATTCTTAACAATCCCTGCTGCAGAGCAAGATGTTTACTATGGTGAATACGTTGATATGAATCTCACTGATGATCTTATTCGTTTAGCAATGGATGAATTAAGAATGGAAAATGATTTTGATATCGTTGAACCATTCTTAGCCTTATCATACACATTCCAAACTGGAGTGGAAATGGGTGGCGAAGGTTCAACATCAGTAATCGCAGTATTAGGTGACTTAGAAATTACTGCTGATGACTTATTTGAATTTATGGATGAACAAGTTGGCGTATTTTATAGTTTAGAAGTTGTTAAAATTAAAATGATTTTAACAAGTACTGTCTATACTGATCTTTACGGAACTAACGTTGATTACTTAAAAGATAATAAAGGTGACTTAGAAGCATTCCGTGACAACTTAACGTCGATTAAATCGCAATTTAACAATGGTGTTTACGCATCAAGTGGATTTAGTAACACAGTTTATTCTTGGAGCGAACTTCTATACTTAGGATTTGGTGTAAAAACTGAAGCTGATGTAATTGAACAAGACGTTCTTATGTCACTACAACCTGACTTAATCAATCCAACAATTGACTTTGCTAGTTACTCAGATTATTTACAACTTCAAGTTGATGAATATTTCAGCTTAAACGCAACTCATATATTATTGTATGTTGATTTCGATAATAACTTTATGCCTGATGATTTCTCTGATTTCATCGAGGAAATCGAATCTGATCCAGCAACAAGTTTAGAATACTATACTTTAAAAGCATTATTCGAAACAATCGTTAATGACAAATTAAATGATGATATGTCATTTACTGAAATTGTTGAAGAATACAACGAAACATTAGTTAATGATGATGAATCAGTATGGTATGAACTTAAACAATACGGTTTCAAACTATTAACAGAAGTACTTTCGGCTAATGGGTCATTAAATTACTTAAACTCAGGTGATTTAGATGAAGCATTCCAAGTAGCTTTAAAAGAATTATATGATACATATACAAATCCAGTAAACGTTGATTCAGATCATTTACTTGCATCAGCATTAACAACAACTGACTTTGGGGTTCATTTAATCGACGCTACTAAAGGTGAATTCTTTGAATTACCAAGTGCGATGTATATTCCTGATGGCGACAATTTAATTTCTTACAGTGAAGGTTCAGAAAACGGAACTGATGTTCCAAACGAATCACAACTTGCACTCTATAATGCATTATTGCTTGCTGAAGATAAAGGTTTAGCATCAGACATATTAATCCCTGGTACTGTCTTAACTGCAATCGAAAGTTATTACTTTGGAATTAGATATGCTTACTTCAATCAAACTGGTTACAGTATTGTAGCTGGAGAATACTTATTAGGAATTAACCCTGTATTTACTAACGATAGTGTTACTAAACTTGCAAAAGTTGACACAATCATTGGAATCTTATATACAGTTAACTTCCCAGAAGAATTCGTTAGACCAACAAATTAATAATTAATTAAGGATGTTTTTTACATATGTATCTAGAGGACTGAAATTTAACATATAATATTTTATATTTAAAAATAAATTTTGGAGGGAGGTGCAATTATGACTGAACGAGGACTAGTAGCTATAATTTTATTATCAATCTTTACTTTAGGGATTTATGCACTATATTGGATGATTGTTTTCCAAATTGAACTAAAAAAAGAAACTGATGAGGGATTCAATGGATTCGGACATTTCTTAATGTTATTCTTTACATTAGGTATTTATTCAATTTATTGGCAATATGCCGCAGGTAAAAGACTTGCTAAGCAAGGTGCTGAAGATAACTCAGTTTTATACTTAATTTTAGCTTTATTCGGATTATCAATTGTTAACATGGCATTAATGCAAAATCAAGCAAATAGTTTAAAGTAGCATTAGCATAACTTTATCCAAAAGGAATGATTTCTAGAAATCAT
>JASFZA010000077.1:0-6633 GCA_045046715.1 Candidatus Izemoplasma sp. | reverse complement strand
AAAAAAAAGAGATCAAATGATCTCTTCAAACTGTTCTTTTAAAACATTCATTGTATCCTCATACCCAAGTTCAAATCGACGTTCAATATATTTTGGATTAAAATCTAAAATACCACGTAAACTATGCTTTGGATAAACATAAACTATTTTTACCCCATCAATATGTTTTTTTCTTTGGAAGTTATATCTAAATAAATCAATTGCGATTATTTTGGTACAACCAGCTTCAATTAAAGGTGTAATTGGGGTATTTTCTAAAATACCACCATCATAAAATGTTTCTCCATTAATTGTGATTGGTTTAAAAGCTACTGGAATAGCACATGAAGCGAGCATTATTGTTTTAATCTCTGCTTCTGACATTTTATTTAGTTTTATATATTTTACTTGGTGATCTTTTCGGTAAAAATGTCGATAGTTAGTTTTTAACAAATCAAAGAACGTACTATTTTCATTACCAAGAACGGTTGCTGATATATATATCTCTTTATCTATAATTTTTTCTAAATCAACAACTTCATCCATTATTTCTTCTAACCGATCAGTTTCAAATATTCCTTGATTTAAGAAATTTAGTTTTTCACTAAATATTCTTTTGTAGATCTTTTTCTCCAAGTTAAAAAGGCTGTCTTTGTTTAAACTCATCCACGTGTCATATGCTTTTTGATAGTCACCCATCGCATATAATACTGCGTTTAAACTTCCGACACTAGCACCACTATAAACATTTATTTTTTTATCAAGTCCTAGTTCAATAATTGCCTTCCATGCTCCGATTTGGTAGGCACCACGTGCCCCACCACCAGCAAGAGCAATCCCAATCTTTTCCATATAAATCCTCCCTTTTTACTACTATGTTACTCTAATTTGTGAAATTTTATCTCCTTGTTTTACATCGAAAATAAGTTCCATTCCACTTGTTACTTGTCCAAAGACAGTATGTTTTCCATCTAAATGAGGGAAAGCGTCATAACAAATAAAGAATTGAGAACCACCAGTATTAAGACCAGCATGTGCCATTGATAAAGCTCCAACAATATGTTTTTTTGTATTGTCTTTAGTTTCACAGTCGATATTATATCCAGGTCCGCCAGTCCCAGTCCCAAGAGGACAACCACCTTGAGCCATAAAACCATCAATTACTCTGTGGAAAGTTAACCCGTCATAAAACCCATCGTTACAAAGTTTTTTAAAGTTTTCAACTGTCCCAGGTGCATCTATACCGTGTAATTCAATTACTACTTCGCTATTATTTTTTTCTAAAATTAATTTTGCTTGCATTGTATTTCCTCCTAATATTTTCTTATCTTTAAATCTTTATAAGCTTCTTTAATAAATCCGCCACCAATACATTCTTCTCCCATATAAAATACAGCAGCTTGTCCTGGTGTAATTGCGCGGATATCCTCAGCAAATTTAACAAATACATTATCACCATCATACTTTATAATAACATCGTTATCAGCTTGACGATATCTAAATTTTGCGGTACATCTTAATTCACCTGCAAATTTATCCATATTAATTAAGTTCATATCTTCAACTAAACAAGAATCACTATATAAAACTTCATTGTGGAATCCTTGGCCAATTATAAGCTGGTTCTTCTTTAAATCTTTACCAATAACGAACCACGGTTCGTTACCATATTCATTACTACCACCAATACCTAAACCTTTTCTTTGGCCAATTGTGTAGTACATAAGTCCTTGATGTTGATGAATAACCGTCCCATCAACTGTGACCATATCACCTTGTTGGTTTGGTAAGTAGTTATTTAAGAACTTATTAAAATCACGTTCTCCGATAAAACAGATTCCTGTTGAATCTTTTTTATTAGCAGTGATTAAATCATATTTAACCGCAATAGCTCTAACTTCTTTTTTAGTTAGATGACCAACGGGAAATAATGTTTTTTCAAGTTGTTTTTTAGTTAATTGGCTTAAAAAGTAGGTTTGATCCTTATTATTGTCAACACCACGTAACATCCTAATTGTTTCACCATGTTCAACTTTAGCATAATGTCCCATTGCAACGTAATCAAAATCAAACTTCTTAGCATGTTCAAAAAATGCATCAAACTTAATATATTTATTACACATAATATCTGGGTTTGGTGTTCGTCCTTTTTTATATTCATCTAAGAAATAAGTGAACACGTTATCCCAATATTCTTTGATAAAATCAACTCTAAAGATTGGTATTCCAATCTTTTTAGCAACTTTTTCAGCATCTTGATAATCTTGTTCTTGAGGGCATATTTCTTCTTCTAAGTCTGGATTACCTAATATATCGTTATTAGTAGTACTATCCCAGTTTCTCATAAATAGCCCAATTACATTATAACCTTGTTCTTTAAGGAGAACTGCGGCTACACTACTATCTACTCCACCGCTTAATCCTACCACTACTGTCTTTTGTTTCATAATGTGCCTCACCTCCAAAACCTATGTTATTATAGCACATAATATTATCAAATACTGATTATTTAATCACCAATTTCAATATCACTCGCAAGTCTTAAATCACCACGAGGACTAACACTAATATCAATTATTTTTGGTGAGTCAGGTAACGCTTGTCTTTTGAACTGTTGTGAATAAAATCTTTTAAAGAAATGACGAGCATATTTTGTTGCTTCTTCAATTTCAATATTAAACACTTTATCAAGTAACCAGCCAACTCGTTCTTCACTATCTCCATAGCGGAAAACACGGTGAATAATGAAATCATTGATTTCATATTTACCGATTGCGTCTTCTGTTTTTTGATTAGATGTAAGTTCAGGAGATATTGGTGTTGCGATAATATCTCTTAAGATAACTCCGATTTCATCACTAAATTTATTTTCAGCGTAATGATATATCATAAACCCAATTAAAGTTTTAGGGATTCCGGCATTGATACCGTACATACTCATTTGATCTCCTGCGTAAGTACACCAACCTAAGACTAATTCACTTAAGTCTCCAGTACCAAGAACAATCCCGTTATACTTATTAGCAAGATTCATTAAAATTGTTGTTCTTAATCTTGCTTGGGTATTTTCATATGTAATGTCTTGAGTAACGCCATCGTGGCCAATTAATTTAAAATGTTCTTTGACATGATCAGTAATACTTATATCTAAAACTGTCACGCCTAATAAATTCATTAAATTAAGTGCGTTCTTTTTAGTTTTTTTAGAAGTATGAAGTCCCGGCATTGTTACCCCAATAATATGCTTACGGTCAACACCCATATTATCATAAACCCTAATTGCAATTAATAATGCAAGTGTTGAATCAAGTCCACCACTTACGCCAACAACTAAACTAGTTGCTTTAATATGTTTCATTCTTTTTAACAATGCGTTTTCTTGGAGTGCAGCCACCTTTTCAAAATCAGCAAGGACATTGTTTTTTGGAACAAAAGGCGTGCTATCTAACTTTTTTGTAAATTCAAATTCCTCTGTTTCTTTTAAATCAAAATTAACTTCCGTAAAATTAAATCGATATCTATTTAATGTATCACGATAACTTGAATTTGTTCTTCTACTAAAATCTATTTTTTTAAGATCGATATCACCATAGATAACTTCAGAGTCCTGATTAAAGTTTTCAGTTTCAACTAACAATACACCATTTTGAGCGATTATATTATGACCACTAAAAACAGTTTCACTAGTAGACTCATTAACCCCGGCAGAGCTATACACATATGCTCCTTCGTTTCTTCTAGAATGTTCTAAGATTGATCTTTTTCTTATAATGTCTTTACCTAATACTTCATTTGATGCGCTTAAGTTAAGAATTATTTTTGCGCCATTAATCGCTAAAATATTACCTGGGCTAATTGGTGCCCACATATCTTCACAAATCTCAATTCCAAATGATAACTCTTCATCTTTACTTTTAAAAACAAGATGACCAAACGGAACTGTTTGTCCTAAATATTTAACTGTTGAACGTGCCTCAACAATATCAAATCCAGATTGGAACCAACGTTTTTCGTAAAACTCGCCAGTGTTAGGTAAATAGAATTTTGGAACAATTCCAATTATTTTATTGCCTTCAATTACAAAAGCAGTGTTGTATAATACACCATCTATTTCGAGTGGTACACCGATTACAACGATTCCTTTAAAAGGATTTTCTTTTAAGAATAATTCAACACCTTCTTTAGCTGCGGTCAATAGACTTTCTTGATAGAATAAGTCATTACAAGTATAAGCTGTTACCCCAAGTTCAGGGAATACTGCGATACTTGACTTAACATCTTTTAAGATGTTAAGCATCTCATTAACATTATAAGCTGGGTTCCCCACTTTAAGTTTAGGAGTAATACTAGCTACTTTAATAAATCCATTTTTATACATCTTTGCCACCTCTAAATAAGTCGTTTTTTATTATATAATTGTAAACTTCATCATTTACTATTTTTTTATCAAACGTTTCTCTAAATAATGAACTTGATGTTTTTTCATCAAATTCATCAAAGATAATAAATGATTTTTTAAATTCTTTTAATACTATATCTTCTTCAATTGTTTTGGTTATATTAATTCCATTACGTTTTAGGATTATTATTTTAAATTCAGACAACAATGACTTAATATTAAGCCATTTGTGTAAGTAAAATAAGTTATCCGCTCCAATTACAAAGCTAATTTCACAGTTCTCACTATCACTTAGTCTGATAAGTGATTGATAAGTCCCTAAAAAATCATTATCTTCAATCTCAAGCTTTGAGATTTTAATATCATTAAAATCTTTTGTTGCTAGTTCTAACATACTAACACGGTGGTGATTACTAAGAAGCTCGCTTTTAGTATAAGCATTGCTTACCGGTAAAAAGATAAATTCTTCAACTTCAATTTTTTCTACGATATACTTATAAGCTCTTATATGTGCTTTTGTGACTGGATTAAATGCGCCACCATAAACAACTTTCATCTAACCACCTCTTCGCTATATATTATAACATATAATTATTTTTTGAGATATATTTTAATTTAATTACACGATATTGATTAATCTATATTATAATAGATTTATACGATTAAACTAAGGAAGTGAAATAATGGAATTGAATAAAAAATACATTTTAGATTTAGCACAAGAAATCTTAACGATTCATAGTCCTTCTGGTTACACTAAAGAGATTAGTGATCGGATTGAAAAAGAAGCTGAAAAGTATAACCTTAACTACTTAAGATCAAAAAAAGGTAATACTGTAATCACATTTAAAGGTAAAAGTGATTATACAGTCGGCATTGCAGTTCACGTTGATACTTTAGGAGCAATGGTCCGTAGTATCTCAAGTAACGGTGAAATAAAGTTCACTACTATTGGTGGACCAAGTTGGCCGACACTTGATGGTGAGTATTGCACAGTAAGAACTAGAGAAGGTAAAGACTACACCGGAACATTCCTTTCAACTAGTCCAGCAGTTCATGTTTTTAAAGACGCAAATACTAAAAAAAGAGATCCTGAAAACATGTATGTTCGAATTGATGAAGTTGTTAAAACCAAAGAAGATGTTTTAGCCCTTGGAATTGAGGTTGGTAACTATGTCTTCTTTGATCCAAAAACAACAATCACAGAAAGTGGATTTGTTAAATCACGATTCTTAGATGATAAAATTAATGTCGCTAGTATCTTTGGTTTAATTGAATATCTAACAGTTAATAATATTACTCCAAAATTTAACTTAAAATTCATTATCTCAACTTATGAAGAAGTTGGCCATGGCGCAAGCAACATCCCAGAACTTGATGAAATGATTGCTGTTGATATGGGTTGTATTGGTGACGATTTAAGTTGTACTGAATACGATGTATCAATCTGCGCTAAAGATAGTTCTGGTCCTTACGACTATGAGTTAACTACTAAACTTGCAAAGCTAGCTAAAGAGAAAAAACTAAACTATGCAGTAGATATCTATCCCTATTATGGTAGTGATGTTTCAGCTGCACGACGCGCTGGACACGACTTCAAAGGCGCGTTAATTGGTCCTGGAGTTCACGCATCTCACGGTATGGAAAGAACTCACTACAGTGGTATCGAAAATACAATTAAATTATTAATCGAATATTTAACATAACAAAAAAGCGCGACATCATAATGATATGATACCTCTAAAGTAGACACTATAAAAAAAGAAAGTAATCAATGAGATTATTAGTAATTTAATATAGTAATCTACTTTGGAGGTATTTTTTACGTTAAATCTAATGATTTTATAATTTCTATAATAGACATATGTCACCACCTAATTAGATGGCATTAGCTTTTGCTTTTTGTATGTAAAAAGATTATACAATTACTGCATAATCTTTTTCATCCTTTATAAAATTGATATTACTATTCTTTTTTAACTCTAACTTTAAACGGCATTCTAAACTTTACAGGAGCAACCGCGAATGCTACTAACACAACAAACCCCATCTTATATGTATCTCTTCCTAAAAACATCACTGCAGTTACAGGTTCTTCAATACTATAAATTATTAAGTACTGATTTGATTTTGTATATGTTACTTCTGAAATCGATAATTTGAATCCACTTTGATACGAATTATAAATATCTCGATCAGATGGATCAATCAATGTTTCAATATAATTTTTATTACTATCAAAAACAACTACTTCA
>JASFZA010000076.1:0-18397 GCA_045046715.1 Candidatus Izemoplasma sp. | reverse complement strand
GCAACTGGTAAAATTGATTATCGTTTAGGATATGAAGTATTATCATTTAATGGTGATCCGACATTAACTTCAGTATCAATCAAAAATACAAAAGATGGTAAAGAAGAAGAACTTACTGTTGATGGAGCATTTATCTTTATTGGTCACGTTCCGGAAACATCATTAACTGATGGTTTAGATATTACTGATAAATGGGGATATATTGAAACAGATAAATATATGGAAACTTCATTACCCGGTATCTTCGCAATTGGTGATGTAATCGTTAAAGAGTTACGTCAAATTATCACAGCTTCTAGTGATGGTGCAATCGCAGCTCAAGCTGCTTCAAAATATATTGAAAAAAATCGTAAATAAATTAAAAATGGAGATTAAATCTCCATTTTATTTTTCAAACTTACATTAAATTTACAATTTATGTTATAATGAATTAACAAAATATGAAGGTGGAATACTTATGAGTTTTGCAGCTGATACAAAAGCAGAATTATTAACCCTTAAATCAGATAAATGTTGCCGAATAGCTGAGCTATCGGCGCTTTTACGTATTAATGGTTCAATTACATTATCGAGTGAAGGATTACGTATTGAATTTCAAACAACTAATCTTCATATTGCAAGAAAAGTAATTAAGGAAGTTAAAAGTTTGTATAATGTCCAAGTGGATATTATATCAAAAAAACAAATGAAACTTAGAAAGAATAATTTATATATTATTGTTATTAGAGACCGCGTAAATGTTGTTATTAATGAACTTGGATTAATGAGTCGCGATAATAATTTTTATAGTACTATTGATAAAACACTCATTATTAAAGAGTGTTGTAAGAAAGCTTATTTAAGAGGAGCGTTTTTAGCTAGTGGCTCAATTAATTCGCCAACTAGTAGTAGTTACCATTTTGAGATTTCAACAAGTGACGAAGATCACGCTAATGATTTAAAAGATTTATTAAACTACTTCCACTTAAATGCTAAAGCAATTAAAAAGAAAAAAGGATTTATAACATATATTAAAGAATCAGAAAAAATCGCAGATTTCTTACGTGTATCAGGAGCAATAACTGCGTTATTCGAATATGAAGATGAACGAATTAAAAGAGATTTTGTAAACTCGATTACTCGAGTTATGAATATGGATATAGCTAATCAAAATAAAACACTAATCGCAGCTGATAAACAATTGCGAAGTATAAGTATTTTGGAAAACATGTTAAATATTGAGAAACTATCTAAAAGTATGAGAGAAGCAATAATCCTCCGTAAAGAAAATCCAGAGTATTCACTACAAGAATTATCTTATGTTAGTGAAGAAAAATTTAATAAAACAATATCAAAATCGGCATTGAATCATCGCTTCCGTAATATTAATGAACTTGCTTCACAAATAATGGAGGATCTTAATGAGTGAACAAGTAGGGATTGATATTGTAGAATTTAGTCGGATTAAAAAAATGTTAAGCGATGCATTTATTAATCGAATTCTATCATTAAAGGAATTGTCTTACTTAAATAAAATAACAAACGAAAAAAGAAAACTAGAATATATAGCTTCAAGATTTGCAGCAAAAGAAGCTTATACAAAAGTATATAAAAGATTTGAAAGTCCTTTAAATTTTAAAGATGTATCGATCTTAAAAGACAAGTATGGAGCGCCATATATCGAAACACCATATCGTAGTGAAGATACAATACTTATTAGTATTAGTCACAGCGAGAACTATGCTATTGCAATTTGTATAAAAAAATAAGCTTTAGAAAGGTTAACTTTCTAAAGCTTATTTTTAATTAACTTTTAATCGTTTCTTTAATTTTACCAGAACGATATGCTTCTAATAATTTATATAAATCTTCTATTTGTTCTATTAGTCTTTCGCCTTTATCAGTATTATAAATATACTCCCTTTTATTTTTCACTTCTTCAGATTGAACAAGTGAAATAATGTCTTCTTCTCTTTCAATAAGGTCATTTACTGTTGTAAATCTTTCATGAGAAACTAAGAAGATACTATATGAATCAATAACTAACGTGTAACCACCAATATTAATTCGACTTCGGTAAGTGTTGCTCATTCCACCATCAATTGAATATATTCTTCGATTAGCTAGGACTGGCATAAAGCCTTTTGTTATATCAAGGGGAACATGGCCATTAATAATTTTTGATGTGTCCCAGTTTATATCAAACTCGTCATATATTGCTTTTAAAATTGTTTTATCTTCACGCAGTTTGAAGTAATAGTTTAAGTCTTCAACTTGTGGCAATTTATCATTTAGTAAGTATCTTTCTAGTGTTTTCATTGAAGACTTACCAAATAGCGGAGACTTAGCTCCTTGCCATAAAAAGATAAAATAATCTTTTTCATTATTAATTTTATAATTTCTATTTAGGAAGCCGATTCTAATTTTCTTTTCTAACATATCAAATAATCTTTTACCATAGTATGTGTTGCCATCTATTTCCATTTTAGAAAAAGTTCCATCTGATTCTATTGGAATACTTCCGTGGAATAAAAGGTTATTATTGTATTTAAGATATAAAGAACCTTTTCTAAATAGATAGAGTACGTGCTTTTGGAGTAAATCATTATTTAAGAATGCATTTTTAAGTTGATTCATTACAATTATTTCATCTTTATTTAATTGATATGGATTAGTTTTATTTACTGTTGGGAAATGATTATCTTTTAAGATATAATCAACACCATCAATTGTAATAAAGCCTTTATCATAATTAATTTTTTCAAGCAATAATCTATCATCCATTTCAAAGTTTGGATTACGTTTTATTACTTCCATTTCTAGTTTAAACTGGATGATTGTTATTGCTTTATGAATTTTTGCAACTAGCGTATTATTTCTTGTAGCTTTAACATCTTCACCGTCGTATCCTCCAGGATAATAGTGTTCACATGAATCTGTTCGGTAGTATTTATCTGCAAGACTAGCTAGTGGTAAAAGGTTAATACCATAACCATCCTCTAAAGTATCAAGATTATTGTAGCGGGCTGTATTTCTTAATACATTTGCGATACAAACCTCACTCCCAGCTGCAGCACCCATCCATAAGACATCGTGGTTACCCCACTCGATATCGAGACTGTGGTAGTTTACTATTTTATTCATTACAAGATGTGCATTCGGACCACGGTCATAAATGTCACCAACAATATGCAATCTATCGATTGTTAAACGTTGGATAAAGTATGCCATCTCAATTACGAAACGACGCTCTCTTCTAGTTTTAAAGATTGCGGCAATGATTGCTGTATAGTATTCTTGTTTATCAACCGAATTACGATTCTCATTGAGTAATTCTTGGATGATGTATGAGAATTCTGTTGGCAAACTTTTTTGAATTTTACTTCTAGTGTATTTTTGGCTTAATTTACTAGCAATTTCAATCATATAAATTAGATGTTTCTTAACAAAAATTAAATATTCTTCACGTTCAAGATTTTGTTGGTACTTCTTTAACATTTGTTTTGGATAATAAATAACAAAAGATAAAGTATTTCTTTGAAGATCTGTTAAATCAGGAAAATGTAGTTTTACCTTTTCCCTAATTACTCCGGAACCATTTTTTAGGAAATGGTTAAAGATATCATACTCACCATGGATGTCAGTTAAAAAGTGTTCTGTTCCTTTAGGTAAGTTGTTTATTGCCGTTAGATTTATCAGTTCCGTACTTACTGATTGGACTGTTGGGAATTCTTTGCTTAAGAGATTTAAGTACTTTGATTCATAGTTGTTTTTCATAGGCAACTCCTTTAATAAATTTCGTTATGTTTAAATTATAACAAATAAATAATATAATTAATATATGGGATTTATTAATTATTATATATTGCTTGTAAACTTTAGTAATATTTAATAAAATATAAGAGCTAGGAGTGATACTGTGGTAAACTATAAATCAAAATATCTATCTAAAAATGATAATCATTTATCGGCGTATATATTGATGGGTATTTTTATTATGACTTTAGTGTTTTTTGTTAGTTTTTTAATGTATAATGCATTAAAAAGTGATGTTGGATATCGTGACTTTAATCATATCTCTGAATTTAGTGAAATAACTAATCAAAATCATCAAGAATATTACGTCTATTATTATTCGGAAAACTTTAATGATTGTAAAATATTAGAAAATGATATTTTAGCTTTTGCTGAAGCCAACCCAAATAATGATATTTTATATTTTGCTAAAGCTGGAAGTATTGATGGTGTTAATACTATTAATGGATTAAATAGTGCTCCGACGCTACTATTAATTAGAAATGGTGTTGTTATATCAATGGATACTAATGTTGATTCGATATTAGTAATTATCGAACAAACCGAGTAGATATTAAAAGGACTTGGATACTTAAAGTATTGTAATTGAAAGAAGTAAAATTATATGGTAAAATTATATGAAATTAGTTATATAGATTTTCGTATATAAGAATGGACTAGGAGAAAATTATGAAAAAAATATTAAGCATATTATTGTTGTTAACATTATCATTTACACTTGCTGGATGTGCTGATGACACAGGTGATGATTTAGATTATAGTGACTTTGATCACTTATCAAATTATAGTCAAGTATTAACTCAAGAAGAAGATCAATACTTTGTATATTTCTACGCAACATGGTGTAGTATTTGTGCGACAGTTAAAACTGATGTATTAACATTTACAAATAGTAATGTTAATGATGCTAAAGTTTATTTAATTGATATCGATCATTTAGCAGGAGAAAACTTTATTCCTGGTTTTGATGGTGTACCAACAATGGTTACAATAGTTAATGGCCAACTTGTTAACATGAATGTTGGTGGAACAGCAATTAGAATTACAATTAATGATACAAACGCAAGTAACTATAGTTACTTTGACTAAAAAAAGCCTAGATAGGCTTTTTTATATTTAATGGGAGGTTTTTTATATGGAAATGAATGAATTGTTAGTTAACAAAATAGCTAAGGCGTCAAAAATCTCTAGGAAACAGGTTGTAACTGTCCTAGAAATGCTTGATGAAGGTAATACGGTACCTTTTATTGCTCGTTATCGAAAAGAGCAGACTGGAGCATTAGACGAGGAACAAATTAGAGATATTTATAAAGAGTACGAGTATAGTGCTAATTTATTAAAAAGAAAAGAAGATGTTATTCGTTTGATTGATGAAAAGGGTCTTTTAACTGATGAGTTAAAAGCTGAGATTTTAAAAGCTTCTAAACTTATCGAGGTTGAAGATTTATATCGTCCGTATAAAGAGAAAAAGAAAACTAAAGCAACGATAGCTGTTAAACAAGGATTAGAACCTTTAGCGACATATATTTTATCTTTTCCTGAAGGTGGAAGTTTAACTGAGGAAGCGGCTAAATATATTACTGAAGAAGTTTTAGATACACAACAAGCTATTGAAGGTGCTAAATATATTATTGCAGAAGCAGTTAGTGATAATAGTGAATACCGTAAATGGATTAGGAATCATTCATTTGCTTATTCTAATGTTGTTTCAAAAATAAAGAAAAATGCTGTTGATGAAAATCAAACATATGAAATATATTATAACTATGAAGAACCAATTAAAAAAATTAAATTATATCGTGTATTAGCAATTAACCGAGCTGAAAAAGAAAAGGTATTAGGTGTTAAGTTAGACATTGATGAAACAAACATTATTGTTTATTTAAACAAAAATGTAATAACGAATCCTTTAAGCAGTACTGCTGAAACAGTTAAAGAAGCAATTAAAGATTCATATAAACGTTTAATTAAACCGTCGATAGATCGAGAACTCCGTGCTGAGTTAACTGAAAGAGCAGAAGATAACGCAATTCATATCTTCTCTGAAAATTTAAGAAGTTTATTATTACAACCACCAATGAAGGGTAAAATGGTTTTAGGAATCGATCCTGCCTACCGAACTGGTTGTAAACTTGCTGTTGTAAATGAGATGGGTAAATTAATCTTTATTGATGTAATTTATCCACATCAAAAATATATTGGTGAAAGAATTAACACTGATCGGGTAAGAGACGCCTTTGGAAAAACATTAGCTATTATTAAAAAATTCAATATTGAAATCTTAGCTATTGGTAATGGTACTGCTTCACGTGAAACTGAACAGTTCGCTACTGAAGTTATTAAAAAAGTTGATAGAGATCTTTATTATGTAATTGTTAACGAAGCTGGAGCTTCGGTATATAGTGCTAGTGATTTAGCTAGAGAAGAATTTCCAGATTTACAAGTAGAAGAACGAAGTGCAGCAAGTATTGCTCGTCGTTTACAAGATCCATTAAGTGAACTTGTAAAAATTGATCCAAAAAGTATTGGCGTAGGGCAATATCAACATGATGTTGCACAAAGTAAATTAACTGATTCATTAGACTTTGTTGTTGAAACTGCAGTTAACCAAGTTGGAGTAAACATTAACACAGCTAGTGTTCAATTGTTACAACATGTTTCGGGGTTAAGTAAAACTGTCGCTAAAAATATAGTAACTTACCGTGAGGAAAATGGTGAGTTTAATAGTCGTGCACAAATTAAGAAAGTTCCAAGACTAGGACCTAAGGTTTATGTTCAAGCGGCCGGATTCTTAAGAATATTAAATGGTAAAAATCCATTTGACAAAACAGGTATTCACCCAGAAAGTTATACTGTTGCTAAAGAACTTTTAGCTGTTTTAGGGATTAAACCTGAAGATATAGGTGAACCTATTATCAGATTAAAAGTAGCACAAGCTGATAAAAAAAGATTAGCAGATAAAGTTAATTCTGATATGCATACAGTAGAAGATATCTTAAACGCATTTATTGCTCCTTTAAGAGATCCTCGTGATGATATAGCAGCACCGTTACTTAGAAGTGATGTGTTGAAACTTGATGATTTAAAAATCGGAATGGAACTTCAAGGAACAGTTCGAAACGTTGTAGATTTTGGTGTATTTGTTGATTGCGGAGTAAAAGACGATGGACTTGTCCATATATCGCAATTAAGTAAATCTTACGTTAAACACCCACTAGATGTTGTTAGTGTTGGTGATATTGTAAAAGTATGGGTTAGAGAAATCGACATGAAACGTCATCGTTTACAACTAACAATGATTGAAGAAAATTTATAAGAGGCATTTGCCTCTTATTTTCTTTTAAAAAGATATCTTTAAATATAGTAAAAATAATGCTCATAGTTGTTGACACTTTTTGAAAAATAGATTATTATATAATAGCTAACTTACATATACGGAGTAGTACTCAAGTTGGCTGAAGAGGTGCCCCTGCTAAGGGTATAGGTCGTTAACGCGGCGCGAGAGTTCGAATCTCTCCTACTCCGCCATTTAAAATTATAAAAACGAACAATGTTCGTTTTTTTATTTGATTAAGGTAAAATAATATTAATATTGAGTTAAAACAGTTATAAATAATAAGTTTAATGGTAAGATATATTTGAACTAAGTAAATTATATATTGGGAGGAATTCAATATGAAGAAAATTATTATTGGATTTATTTGTACACATAATAGTTGTCGAAGTATTATGGCTGAAGGCTATGCTAAACATTTAGCTAGTAATATGTTTGAAGTATATTCGGCAGGAACAGAAAGTTACCCAGCGCCAAAACCACTCGCTATTGAAGTTATGGAAGATGTAGCTATTGATATGGCTCAAAGCTATTCTAAGTTATTAGATGAAATTCCCAGTGAGTTAGATATCCTAATAACAATGGGATGTGGAGTTGAGTGTCCATTCGTACCAACAAAACATCGTGAAGACTGGGGATTAGATGATCCTTCAGGAGGTCCTAAAGCAGGGTTTGAATTAACGAGGGACTTAATAAAAGCTAAAGTATTGGATTTAATTGAACGGATTAATAACAATAACTTAAAAGGATAAATTTGTAGTTTTACTTATCCTTTTTCTTTTGTTGACAAACATTATTAAATATTGATATAATAATAAAGCAATCCTGTGGAGGATTAGCTCAGTTGGGAGAGCACTTGCCTTACAAGCAAGGGGTCATTGGTTCGAGCCCAATATTCTCCACCAGATCTACACATTCCCCGTGATTTTAGTAGTTTCTCATACTACTGTGATAATCACGGGTTTTTGATTGAAAAATAATATCATCTTTTTACCCGGGTTAGGGTAAATAATGGGGTCTAGAAACATGGTGTTTCAGGGGTCTTTTTCGTATCTCGGAACCTGGTTTAAGCCGATAAATTTTAATTTACTACCAAAATTGTAATGATTTTAATTCTAATCATTTCTATACGCTTTATTAGTAATTTTTGAGGTAGTGGAGGTAGTAGAGGTAGTGGAGGTAGTGAATAAAATATTTTCCTATATTTTTCCAAAACCATTTTACACTATCCGACTAATATGTGACTTATTATATATATTAAAATATGGTATACTATTAATAAGAAAATCAAAAGGAGGGGAATAATGAAAAAAAGTGATATTGAATACATGGATTTAGCTATAGAGACTATGCTAATGACAATTCCCGAACCACGTCTTGATGGAAGACCAACACCGCTTGTAGGTGCTGTAATAGTATTTCCGAATGGTAAAGTAGATACAGCATTTCGAGGAGAACTTCGAAATGGTGATCATGCAGAATATACATTGCTAGACAAAAAACATCGGGAAGACGACCTTTCAGGATCAACTTTGTATGCAACATTAGAACCATGTGCACCAGGCGCTAGGAATATTCCCAAACTTAGTTGTGCTGAACGCATTGTTAATGCTCGTATAAAAAGAGTGATTATTGGATGTGAAGATCCGTTCCCAACTGTAGCTAGAAAAGGTATTAAATATCTGCAGGATAATAATATAGAAGTTTCTATTTTTGAAAAAGAAAAACAGGCTATTATATATAAGGAAAATGAAGTTTTTTTTAAGTATGCTAAAGAAAAAGCAGAAGAGGAGGAGGAGAAAAAAATGGTAGAATTAACTAAAATTGATCAAATCGAAAAACGTGCTAGTTTTACTGATTTATCAGAAGATGCCATTAATTTCTTCTGTGAGAAAACTAATATTAGTAGAGGTTATTTCCAATCATATATGGAAAAATTAGGACTATACTCAGATAGTAAATGGAATAAACAAGCAATCCTATTATTCGGGAAGAATCCTAGATCATTTTATCCTCAGGCAGGAGTAAAAATAAAAAATAATATTGGAGGTAGTATATTTGCTAGCTCATTTAAAGATTATAATGGACCAATGGTCTTAGCACCTGAAAAGATTAAAAAGTGGTACGATGAATTACCAAAAATAACAAGTAGAGATGATGTAGAAAGAACTGATAAAGAGAGATATCCCTATATTGTGTTTAGGGAAGGATTAATAAATGCAATTGTTCATAGAGATTACGATATAGAAGGTGCCAAAATACAAATCAATGTAACAGGTACTGAAATAAGTATTTATAGTCCCGGAATGCCTGTAAAAGGAATAACCATGAATCAAATTAGATCATTTACCGCTCCTTCATTGTCTAGAAATCCAAAAATCGCCTTTATATTTAATAGATTAGGATTGATGGAAGAAACAGGGTTTGGTATGGAAACATTTCAAAATGTCACAAAAGAATTTAAATTACCGTCTCCTATTTTTGAATATGATAAAACATTTATTAAATTAAGATTATTTTTATCAAATCAAGCTAAAGAAAATGCAATTGAAGATTATATATATGAGCATTTAAGCGAAGATGAAATCAAACAGTATAGATATCTCAAGCAAAAGCAACCAATTAGTAAGTCTGATTTTTCTACTAAGTTTAAATTATCATCTACTACAGCTAAAAGACAATTGCGTACATTTATTGATTTAGGGTTGATAAGAATGATTGGAGCATCTGTTAATATTAAATATGAGTGTATAGTATAAAAGCGGTCCAAAAAGGACTATTTTAAAACAATGGAAAACACACTAATTATATGAAAACTAGAATTAAAAACAAGACGTCAATGTCTTATTTAAGATGTAAACCAGTAATTTTGCAATTCAATTTATAATATCTAAAGTTTGAAATAGCGGACCAAAAGCGGACCACATATGACCTGTTATTTATAGTTTTAGTGATTATTTTAAAAAAGGTATCAAGGAAGAAAACTAAAAAGCTCCTATACTGACAATTTTTGGAGGGTATTATGAAAAGCATAAAAGAAATAATTAATAAGGTACATCCTGGTGACGAATATATTATGAAAAAGATAGAAGACTATTTAGGGAATTTAGATCCAGCAGACTATAAAAAATACAAAGGTAAAATATTCTTTAGAATAGTTAGTGATATTGATAGACCAGAAGAAGATCTTTCCCCAATAACGAAATTTGTGTGCAAAGAGTGTGGGATACTTAATGAATTTTACCACAAATGGAAACTTGGCGAATCCGCATTTTCACATACTTTTAAAATGAAAGCGAAGATTGTTTCATGTAAAAAATGCAATACGGATTCCTTGATTTGTTATATACAAGATAATACTGTCTGTAAGGACAGATATATAGAATATTTAAAAGATACTAATTTAGTCTTTGATGACGACTTCAAGTTTATGTTTTATAATAAAGATGAGCATGATGAATAATTTAATAATCAGCTTGAATCGTTATCCAAGTTACCACCATTATTAAATTGATAAATACTATTTTTATTAAATAAGGGGTATAATTATTAATAAGAAAGAAAAAATGTAAGGTGTGAATTCAAACGGTTTACTAAAGATGTTTTTATACTATAAGGGGGAATAATAGCGGATTTTATTACAGTTATAAGTAATGTTCCAAATAGTACAGAGTTAAAAATAATTGCGACTGCTTATGTTATTGATTTTAGAAGTTTGTCAAAAATTGAATTACTAGAGGCATTAATGAAGACTGCCCCTCAGTATTATTTTAAAGATAATGTTGAGAAAACTTTAGAAAAATGTTTGTTTAATGACAATATGAATTTAAGAACCTTAACTCCAATCATTATTAAACATATTTTACTTAATAAAGATGACTTTAGAATAGAAAGCAAAAAACTTAATGAAGAAGTAATTAAATTCGAGCAACAAATAGTTAATAAATCTAATGAGTACTCAATATCTAAAAAGCATTCAAGGAAAGATGATTTAGAACTTTTTTCATTTCTTCTAAGTACTGCTTGGGATAGTGAAGATTCAATCTCAAGAGATGAAAAGAACTTAATTGTTAAAATACAAAAGAAACTAGGAATCTCAGAAGATGAGTATATGGTTTTAGAATCTAAATTTGGGAAGTTTCCAAAGAAAAAGAATATTATTCATAGTAATGACGAAATTGAAATAGCAAAAAGAGAACTACAAAGAATGGGAATTTTATTCAAAATTAGAAATGATGACGGAATTGATTTTGATATAATTCCTATAGAAATATTAAACACACTCAGAGATATTTATGGTGTTGAAATTAAGAAACAAGGGTATCAAAAATTAATTCAATATAAAAAATTAAAATTAAAAGATTATTTATTAAACATTATTGGAAAAAGTGAAATTACAATATCGAAAAATCTTACTACTAAAGAATTGAGAGAAATTGTAATTAACAATATAAAACCTTCAAATCTTTTAGGAGGATATTCTAGGAATGACGGATTATCTTCTGATGATATTTATGATTGGAATAGAGAACTTGGACTTCATTCAGGTCGAAATAAAGATGTAAGGATATCTTAAATAATAAATTATTATGATAGTTATAAAGAAAAGGAAGCAGTAAAAGATGTCGATTTGATTCATATATCACAAATTGAAAAAGGATCAAAGATACTTGAAGAAATAATCAAAGGTCTAATTATATATGAAAGATAGATATATTAAAGTAATAATAAGGGAGAGTAATCTAATGATACTAAATGAACTGAATAAACATTTTACCAAGTTTGATATTCGCGTCATACAAGAGGATGATTTAGAGGATCTTTATAGACTTCAGTTATCAAATTCTAGTTATTTCTCATTAACTCAAGAAAATAAAGTAACTTTCAATGATTGCATTAGAGGAACTAAGACATTACCACCAAATACTATTATAGATCAAAAGTATTACCTAGGTTTTTTTCGAGGAAGGAAACTAGAAGTAATAATAGATTTTATTACTGATTATCCAGAGAAACATATTATTTGGATAGGATTATTAATGGTAGATGGAAAATTAAAGCGGCAAGGATTAGGAACAAGTGTTATTGAGGCAATGAAAATTATAACATTCAAGTTGAATTACCTATCATTACAGTTGGGGGTAATTGAACCTAACAAGAAAGCGTTAGAGTTTTGGAATGCAATGGGGTTTGTAGAATTTAGAAGAAGTAAAACTATCGAAAATGATAAACTTGGTCCTGACGTAATTGTTTTGAAATTCACACTCTAATAATATACAAGTAAGGAAATTGCGAATTAGGATTTATTGCTTTGTTATAACTCGAGCACTAGGTGTAGCCAGTTATTTTCCACCATTTCAACCCGTATACCGAGAATTTAGTAGTTTCCTTTACTACTAAGATAATCTCGGTTTTTTATTTTGGGTATTTAGTACGTATAAGAACCTTTTTGAAGGGTTACCACTTTAACAATTACTAATTTAGACTTTGGAAATTGTGACAGCTTATATCCCGAAATTTTATTGTAATAACTTTAATAAATGTGTATAATACATTGGGCAGTAAATAGGAGATGAATTTATGAATTATAAAATAAGAAATAAATGGGTCGTTGTTTTTGGTGCATTAACTGCACAAATGGCTATTGGAGCATTATATGCATGGAGCTTATTCAATGAACCAATTTCAGATGCGTTTGATTGGGACCTTGACAGTGTTGTCACTACTTACGCGATTACACTTGTATCATTTGCATTAACAATGATTTTCTCGGGTCGATTACATCTTAAAATTGGACCTAGATATACTGCTTTAATTGGTGGATTTTTATATAGTGGTGGGATTATTTTATCAGCATTTGTAACATCAACAACAATGTTATATTTAACATACGGTGTCATGGGTGGAGCAGGTGTAGGTTTTATATATGTTTGTCAACTTTCAACATTAGTAAAATGGTTCCCAAATAAAAAAGGTGCTATAACAGGTGTGGCTACAGCTGCATTTGCAGTAGGAGCTATTATATTTAAACAAGTTATTACAAGTTTATTAGATATATCTGATACAACTGTTTATACGACTGATATGGTTTCTAGTACGTTTTTAACACTAGGGATTATTTATGCAGTAATGACAATTGGTGGAGCATTATTACTTGATGTTCCGGATAAAGGATATGAGCAAACTAATTTAAACGGTGATGAGGGAAAAGATTACAATACAAAAGAATTGTTACGTTCTCCTAATTTCTATAAATTACTATTTAGTGATTTATTAGCTTTAATGCCAGGGTTATTAATTATTGGTTTAGCAAAAGATATTGGATCAGACTATATCGGAATGAAAGATAGTGATTTAATCACAGCTGCAGCACTTGTTGGTTATTTAGCATTGTTCAATGCTGGTGGACGTTTATTATCTGGTCGTCTTGCTGATCGATTTGGAGCTTTAAGAATATATCGAACAATGTATTTTATAACAATTATCGCATTAGCATTTCTAAGTTTTGTAGAAGTTAAATCTGTAGCAATAATTGCTATTTTAATTATTGGAGTTGGATATGGTTCATTCTTAGCACTAGTTCCGACGATTACTGGTAAACTATTTGGTCATAAAAACTTTAGTGCAAACTATAGTTTAATATTTCAAGCTTACGGTGCAGCTGCGTTACTAGGAATATTTATTAAAAAAAGTGTATCATTTGATCAAGCCTTTACAATTGCGATGGCTACTGCAATTGCCGGGTTAATTGTTGCTTCAACAATTAAAGAACAAAAAGCAAAAGAGAATTAGATACCAATTTAGAATATTAAAGATACATAATGTAAACACCTTCACTAGTTTATTAAAATAGTGAAGGTGTTTTTTAAATTTGCCTTTTATAATGTAATATTATGGATACCGATATTTTCCGTTAGGATGTTTAATGCTATCTCATTTGATTCACTTATTTTTCTTGGTGATAATTGTGTTATAATAATTATAGATATCGAAATTGGAGGTATATTATGGATGATAATCAAGAAACAATTCATAAACGTAGAGTTAGGTATAAAGGGAAGTATCCTAAATCATACAAAGAAAAATATAAAGAACTACAACCTGAGAAGTATGGTGATACAATCGAACATGTAATTCAAAAGGGAAGTACTCCGGCTGGGATGCATATTTCAATTTGTGTTAATGAAATATTAGACTTTCTACAAATCAAACCAGGACAAATTGGCTTAGATGCCACGCTTGGATATGGTGGACATACTTTAGAAATGCTGAAGTGTTTGGATAACAAAGGACGTATTTACGCGTTAGATATTGATCCAATAGAACTGCCAAAAACTAAAGCCAGGTTAGAGAAGTTAGGGTTTGGTGAAAAAATTCTCACAACTAAACAATTAAACTTTGCTAATATTGATGAAGTTTTAGATGAACCGGAGCAATTTAATTTTATTTTGGCTGATCTTGGGGTATCTTCAATGCAAATTGATAATCCCGAACGTGGGTTTTCATATAAAACTGACGGTCCGCTAGATTTAAGAATGAATCCTGAAGTAGGAATTCCTGCATCAACTCGGATTAGAAGACTTTCACAACCTGCTCTTGAAGGAATGTTAATTGAAAATGCAGATGAACCACATGCTGGCGTTATATCGAAAGCAATTGTATCTGAAATTAAAAAAGGGTTACATATTAATACAACTAAAAAGCTTAGAACAATAATTGAAGATGCACTTCAATTTATTCCTCAAAGCAACAGAGAGTTCGAAATTAAGAAATCATGTCAAAGATCATTTCAGGCATTACGAATCGATGTTAATCGAGAGTTTCAAGCAATATACGACTTCTTGGACAAATTACCAGAAGCATTAGCTCCAGGAGGAAGAGTTGCTGTTCTTTCTTTCCATTCAGGTGAAGATAGATTAGTAAAGAAATCTTTTAAAAGATATCTTAGAGAAGGTGTTTATAAAGAAATAGCATCTGAAATTATAAGACCTACTGCTGAAGAGTGTCGAATTAACAGACGTGCACGTTCAACAAAAATGAGATGGGCGATAAAAGCCTAACAATGAGAATGGAGGATATTTATGAAAAGCAAAGATGAAAGCAATTTCTTATTTAATTTTATAGCTCCTATTTATGGATTATTTTACAACTCACAAAAAAAGGGATATCGAATAACGATAGAAAAAATAAGGAAAGATTTAGACATAGCTTTATATGATACTATTATTGATGTTGGTTGTGGAACAGGTGCACTTTGCTCAGTGTTAAAAGAAGAAGGTTTAAGTGTAACGGGGATAGAACCTGCTAAAAGAATGTTAAAGATTGGTATAAAAAAACACGAGAATACTAATATTGATTTTGTTTTTTGTAATATATGCTCTTCTTTACCATTTGAAGATAATAGTTTTGATTTATCAATAGCTTCTTATGTAGCCCACGGATTACATAAAGATGAACGACAACAACTGTTTAAAGAAATGAGTAGGATTACAAAAAAATATGTTATCATTCATGATTATAATAAGCATAGAAGGATAGTAACAAGCATAATTGAATGGCTAGAGCGAGGAGACTATTTTAATTTTATCAAGGTAGTAGAATCAGAGCTTAATGAACACTTTAAAAGTGTGAAAATTGTAAATGTAAAGAAACAAGCAGCATGGTACATTTGTGAAATATAGAAAAATAATATAAAAATGATAAGTAAATTTAAAAAGCTGTTTTTACAGCTTTTTATTATGGTTAAAAGTAAAAAAACTTGATATAAAATAACAGCTGTTATATAATTAAGATAACAGGTGTTATATAATAAAGTCTTAAAAGGAGGAATCCCAATGAATATGGTAAAATTTAATAATGATTTAATAATTGAAAAAGCTCTTAGTTTGGCTATTGAAGACGGATTCCACAGTATTAGTGCAAGGAATGTAGCTAAAGCAGTTGGATGTTCTATTTCACCGGTATACACTGCTTTTGAAAATATTAATGAGTTAATTAAAGCCACTAAAGAAAAAGCAAGTACCTTAATTCAAGAATATATCTTTGATGAGTATACTGAAACTAAGTTTTTAAATTTGGTAATAGGTCTATTGATGTTTGCTGATGAGTATCCGACACTATATAAAGAATTACTTATAGATAATTCTAATTCAATTATTGAAAGGGATATTAGAAAAGAATTTTTAAAGTTGTTAAGTGAGGATCCGATTGCGCAATTCATGAAAAAGAAAGATTTAGATATAATATTCACAAAAGTATGGTTTATAACTCATGGACTTGCAACTTCAATATGTTCAGGTTCATTAAATATTGAAAACAAATCAGACTATATTGTTTTATTAGGGGAAATTGTTAAGGATTTAATTTTTTCTGCCTTAGAACGCAGTGGTAATTACGGATATTACAATAACTATATAAATAATAAGAATATTGAACCACTGAATTATTCTTTTGATTGGGATATTATTAAATAAACTATTGAAGTAGTCGAATAAAAATGTTAAATTGATATGAGTAAAAAAATAGGAGATGAATAAATTATGTTATTAATTACACAACTAAAAATAAGTGTAAATACAGATAAGAAAGATTTAGTTAATGTTATTGCAAAAAAACTACTACTGAATCCAATTAGTATTTTAGACTTTACAGTTATTAGAAGATCAATCGATGCAAGGAAAAAGGATAATATCCTATTCGTATATAATATTAGAGTTACTGTTAAAGATGATCAAGAAGTTTTAAGATATAAGATTAAAGGTGTTGAACTTTTTGTTGAAAAAATTCTTGTTGATCCATTTGATGCAAAGATTTTTAATAAAGATAAAAAAATAGCTATTGTTGGATTCGGTCCAGCCGGTATGTTTTCAGCTTTAAAACTATCTTCGTTAGGAATAAACGTTACTGTATTTGAACGTGGTGAAGAAGTAGATAAAAGAAATATATCAATTAAGAAATTTGAAGAACAAGGAGTTTTAAATACTGAATCAAACATTCAGTTTGGTGAAGGTGGAGCTGGTACTTATTCTGATGGTAAGCTTACAAATAGAAAAAAAGATATTCGCGGTACTTGGTTATTTGAAGAATTAGTTAAAGCTGGAGCACCTAAAGAAATTCTTTTTGTTCACAACCCACATATCGGGACTGACAAACTAGTAAATGTTGTTAAGAATATTAGAAATAAAGTAATTGATAACGGATCAACTATTAAATTTGACAGTAAAGTATCTAATATTGAATTGTTTGATAAAGGATTAAAGTTAACGATAAATGATAAAATAGAATATTTCGATTTTGTTATTTTAGCAATCGGACACAGCTCAAGAGATACTATTGAAATGTTATATAATAATAAAGTAGATATTCAACTTAAACCATTTGCTGTTGGATTAAGAATTGAACATAAACAATTAGCAATAAATAAAGCGCAGTTTGGTCCTAATTATAAGAATATGATATTGGGCGCTGCTGAATATAAACTTACAAACCAAACATCTAATGGTAAAGGCGTATATACTTTCTGTATGTGTCCTGGTGGATACGTTGTTCCATCAGCTTCAGAAGAAGGTATGCTTGTAGTTAATGGAATGAGTAAATATAGAAGAGATAATGAAAATGCAAATAGCGCTTTACTAGTAACTGTTAATGAGAAAGACTTTAAAAATAATCATCCACTTGCTGGAATAGAGTTTCAACGTAACCTAGAGAAAAAAGCATTTGAACTAGGTGGTGGTAAATATCACGCTCCGGTCCAAAGTGTTGAAGATTTTATCAATAACAAAGTTACAAAAAAACTAGGTTCAGTCACTCCGAGTTATTCAATTGGATATAAGTTTGCCAACCTAAGAACGTTATTCTCTGATGATATAAACGATGCATTCATCGAGTCATTCCCTATGCTGGGGAAAAAACTTAAAGGATTTGATCAAAGTGATGCAATCCTTACTGGTGTAGAATCAAGATCTTCATCATCAGTTAGAATAACAAGAAATAATGATGATTTAGAGAGTGTTAATTATCCGAATCTTTATCCTGCTGGTGAAGGTGCTGGGTATGCTGGTGGAATAGTATCTGCAGCAATCGATGGAATAAAAGTAGCAGAGAAAATAATGAATAAATTAATTAAAGAATAATAGAATTTAAAGCCGATTTTTCGGCTTTTTATTTTGATTATAAAACTAATTTAGTAATCATTTCAAACGGTTGTGGTATAATGTAAGTGGATAAAAGAAATAAAAGGAGATGAGTTATATGTTAGAAGTAGTTATC
>JASFZA010000075.1:0-4682 GCA_045046715.1 Candidatus Izemoplasma sp. | reverse complement strand
GAAATGGATAGTACATCATGACTTAATAAGCCATATTCTTTTAGCATTAAACCTATTAATAATCTTCCTATTCTACCATTACCATCTAAGAAAGGATGGATTGTTTCAAATTGATAGTGAGTAAGAGCTATTTTTAATAAAACATGTGTATCTTCGTTATAGTGAATAAAGTGTTCTAGTGTACTCATTGCCTCAAGCATATCTATAACATTAGGTGTAATGAATTTAGCATTTAAAAGTGAACTGCCTTGTGCTCCAATCCAGTTTTGTGTTCTTCTAAATTCTCCAGGGTTACTATCTTTTCCTCTTACGCCATCAATTAACACTTTATGGACTTGTTTCAAAAATCTACTTGATAATGGAAACTTACCTAATAATGTATTTGCATAGTTAGATGCCTTAATATAATTTATAACAACAGAAACATCAAGATTAGTATTATTATCAATATTAGGATCAAATAAATCATCAAGAGTTGCATGTGTCCCTTCAATTTGACTTGAAAGTAATGCTTCTTTATAAATAGACATTGAAATATATAAATCTTTGTTTTGTATATTTGATGCTTTTTCATGTAATCTCCCTAAAATTCTACTAGTTTCTAATAAAAGATTCATCATATTATTATCTATTATGATTTCTGGGATTGGTGGTAGATTAGAAGGGTTAAACGATTTGTATTCTAATTTGCCACTTAAGTTATTAATAAATTCACCTTGTCTTTTCATAATTAACCTCCGAAAAATTGAAATAACAACTATATTATATAAGCCCTTATTTCAATAAAACAATAATAATTGAAATAAAGGTGCAAGTAACAATTATTAAATATATTAAACTTGGTAAAATTAAAGGATTTAAGTTTGGTAATAGTTGGAGAGTGACAGAAGAAGCATTAAGAGAATTTATCAAAAGAAGTGAAAGAGAACTTTAATGGCTGGTAAATCAAAAAGTGCATTAGATTACTTTTCTGTTGATGTCAATATGAACCAAGACATAAAAATGAGAAGGGTTTGAGGTGTATAATAAAGAAGCGTATTTAGAGTAAGCAATCAGCAACAATATTAACCGGAATGAATCAACAATTGAATTCAAAGATAGGATGAGTAATTTTAAATCTATATTCTTTAATTAATAGACATAATGTCCCTGTGACAAAATTTCTATAACTACAAGAAAAAACGTTGCAAAATTACAATAATGCTTCATTTGATGATATTTGTAGATTTATTATAATATCATGAATATAATGGTTACTACAGTTTTGTGACAAAACTTCTTTTAAACATAGAAAAAAAGTCACAACGATATATACATTTTCCATTACTTTAAAACAATAGTGACAAAAGTTCTTTGATATAAAGAAAAAAAGTCACAAAAGGTCAAAAGTATGGTATAATTGAGTAAACAGTAGTAAAGGAGGTAATCATGGTAAAGACAAAAATCATTGATAGAATATATAAATATATTGAAAAAACTTATGGATATAGTGAACCATTCTTTTTGAAGGAATTGTATATTGAATTTTCTGATGTAAAGCAAGGGACCATTCGTGAGTACATGAGAAGGCTATTGAATAATGGAAAAGTTATAAAAGCAAAAAATGGAGTTTATGAATTACCGGATCCAAATCGTATTTTAAAAACTCCAACTGTTAGTATTTCAAAAGTTGTAAATCAAAGTTACTTGTTTGATAATGATGGAAGAAGAATTGGATATCAAAGTGGATTCAATTTTGCAAATCAAATGGGACTAACAACACAAACTGCTAGTGTTACAACTATATTTTCAAATACTGTTTCAAAAAAGAAAAGAAATATAACTTTGAATAAAAATCGCTTAATTATTAATGCACCAAGAGTTATAATTGATGATAATAACTATAGATTACTACAGGTCCTCGACCTACTATTAAAATATGAGATGTATAGCGAATATGATTTGAAGAAAGTTAGTCAAAAACTAATAAAGTACTTTTCAAGAGGGAATTTGAGTAAAGAAAAAATTGAGGAAATTGTTGATGAATATCCATTAGGAGCACAAGTTAAATTTTATAAAATGGGAGGGTCAAATGTTATTACATAAAGATGAAAAAGTATTCAAAGAAATTATTGTAGCTACAGCAGCAAACTTTGGATTAAAAGATTATCAGGTTGAAAAAGATTATTACGTTTCATTGTTTTTAAAGGAATTATCTAAATTAACTACTAATATATCTATAGTTTTCAAAGGAGGAACTTCATTATCGAAATGTTATAGTATTATAGATCGATTTTCTGAAGATATTGATTTAGCTGTTAAGTTTAATAACAATAAAGTTACATCAGGAGAAAGAAAACTCCTAAAGAAAATGATACTTCAGATTATTGAATCATTAAATTTAAACTTCTTAAACCCAGATGAAGTTCGGTCAAGAAGAGATCATAATGAATATCACGTTGGATATGATAATTCTTATGTAGGAGATTCTGAAATGGTTCCACATATCATTGTAGAGACTATTGTTGTATATAGACCATACCCTTGTGAAACAAAAAAGGTCAGCAACTATATAACAAAACATCTTGAGATGAATGATGAATCGGAACTTATTGAAAAATATGAACTAGAACCATTTGAGATGATGATTCAAACTGTTGAAAGAACATTTATTGATAAGTTATTTGCAATTTGTGACTATCATTTAGATCAAAAGTATTTCAGATATTCTAGACACATTTATGATTTACATATGATATGGAATAGTGGAATACTTAATCTAAAATTATTAAACAGTATTACTGATGATGTTATTAAAGATAGACAGTTAAACGGAGTTAGGAATCATTCTTGTAACCCGGGTGCTGAACCAAGGAAAGTAATAAAGGAAATTATAGATCAAAAAGTATATGAAAATGACTATAATGAAGTGACATTAGGATTTATTCATAAACCTGTTGAATATGAAACATGTATAAGAACTTTAGAGTTAATTAATAAAGAAAACATAATTCCTGAAATAATCAAAGAATATTAGAATAGGGCGACTAAATTCATTTTAGTCGCTTTTTTTGCACTGCTATGAAAAAGCGGGACACATAGTCCCACCCCAAAGGAAATAATGTAGTATAATAATTCAAATTTTCAATAAACAACAAAACTCCATTAAGACAAGGAGATAAACTCCATAAAGACAACCTATAGAACGTTATAAACTCCATAACAACAAGACATATTTAAGTAACTGAGTTTATAGAGCATAGATTCTTCTTGGGTAGAAACATCGTATTCAATAATATTACTTTTGAATTCCTTTTCTTATTTATAAATATTATTGTATTATTATCTTCTTTACCATTAAAGAATTAAAATATAACTATAAACAAATAAGAAAGAAGGTATATTATGAGATTTCAAGATTTGCCATTACCAAACAAAGATTTTAAGCTAGGAGAAACTCCTTGGCTTAATCGTGATACTGTTTTACAAGGAATATTAAACAAACATATGGCTCCTAAAGGAAAAGTAGGATTAGTTATTGTTAAAGAAGGTACACTCGATTACGTTTGGGAAGATAACTTAGATGATGTTATAACGTCAGATAAAGATCACCCAATTGTAATTGAACCTGAAAGATTTCATCATGTAATAATTACTGGTGATGTTGTATTTAAAATTGAGTTTTACAAAGATAGTGAAGCTAATTCATATAATGAATCAGCTGAGCGTCCTGGTGAAGCATTCATTAAATAAGTAACTAACAAAAAGAATAATCTAGTTTTAGATTATTCTTTTTTAATACCCTATATTTTCATGCTAACTATTCCCATAGGACACCGATTGTTGTTTTGTTATTAATTTCTTCATTAAAAACAACTTTACCACTACGCTGGTTAATCCCATAACAAATATGTAACGGGATTAGATGTTCAGCAGTCGGATGAACATAACTTGAATTTGGTGCTTGTACCCAATTGATTAACTTTTTTGTTCTTTGTTCTTCTGATAACTTATCAGAAGATATCACTTCAGTTAACCAATCGTGAAATTGATTATTTTTGTCATCAACTAATTTGTTATTAAAGAACTCTCTGATATTATGAAATGAAAATCCAGAGCCTAAAAATAGGATATTGTCATCTTTAAGGAAACTTAAAGCTTTCCCAAGGTTGATATGAAATAATTCATCTAAACCTTCCTTTAAGGATATTTGGATGACAGGGATTGTTGCTTTTGGATACATTATCATCAATGGAATAAATACACCATGATCAAACCCTCTTGTACTAGAAACTGTTTTTATTCCAGCTTTGTTTAATTTTGTTATAATGCTTTTTCCGAGTTTTATTGCTTTAGGAGGATTATACTCATATTTATATGTTTCTTCTGGAAAACCATAATAGTCAAATAATAAATTATCGATATTATCATAAATAACCGTAACTTCTTTTGTTTCCAGATGTGCACTGAAGACAATTATTGCTTCAGGGTTAGATGATTCACCAATGTTTTTAATAAACTTGTTCATATTTATATATGTTTTTTGATCAATTAAAGGTAGTGGACCACCACCATGAGGTAAATAAACTGTTTTACTCATCTATCTTTTAAAACTTAGTTGCTAATGCTTTTGCTAATTCGATTTTTTCTTTTCTAATAGTCATACCTTCATCAGTAGTCATATTAACACCTTCAATTAATAG
>JASFZA010000074.1:0-12602 GCA_045046715.1 Candidatus Izemoplasma sp. | reverse complement strand
CCAATACCTGAAACATCATCTAATACTGAGTTAAACGTACTTTTGCTTCTGACACTTTTATGGAAGTTAATCGCAAAACGATGTGCTTCATCTTGAATCCTTGTTAAAAGATGAAATACATTTGATCTTTTTTTAATATCATAAATATTAAAATCTTTATCCATCAATCTTGATGTTGAATGTGTATCGTCTTTTACTAATCCCACTAAAGGAATACTAATATTTAGTGTAGCTAATATTTCATTAGCAGCAGAGATTTGTGGTTTCCCACCATCAACAACAATTAAATCAGGATGATTTAAATCTTCCATTATAACTTTTAAGTATCTGCGGTACAGAACTTCTTTCATTGTATCGTAATCAGATACTTTATTATCCATTGTTTTTATTTTATATTTACGATATTCTTTTAAATCCTTTTTACCATTAGTAAAGACAATCATACTACTAACAGCGTCAGTTCCAAATAGATTAGAATTATCAAATGCTTCAATGCGATACGGGGGATTGATTTTTAATATCTTACCAAGTTCTTCAATTGCACCAATTGTTTTATCTTGTTCACGTTTATATAATTCTGTTTTTTGAATTAAGCTTTCTTCAGCATTTAAAATCGCCAAGTCTAACAATTTCTTTTTGTCACCAATTTTTGGTTTAACAATTGTTGTCTGTAAAAATTGTTCTAAACTCGTTGTATCAAATTCGATTTGCATAAATATTTCTTTCGGCACAATTTTCTTTTCATAAAATTGTGCAATATAATCCTCTATTGATTTATATGGATCCGAATAATACTCAAATAACTTTTGATGTCTCGCGGATATTTTTCCACTTCTGATAAAGAATATTTCAATTGAAATATAGTTTTCGGTATAAAAATATCCGATAATATCTCTATCTAATTGATCATTTAAATTAATTTTTTGCTTATTAACAGTAGTTTTTATATCGCTAATAAGTAATTTATATTCATTAGCTTTTTCATATTCTAAACTTTCCGAAGCCGCATCCATTTTTACATTCAACTCTTTTAAAATTGAACTGATGTCACCTTTTAAAAATTTTCGAATATTTACAATAATTGGTTGATAGTCTTCTTCATTAATATCTTTGATACAAGGGGCTAAACATTGCCCCATATGGTAGTATAAACATTCTTCTTTAGGAAGTCTTTTACATTTTCTTAATGGGTATAGTTTATTAAGTAACTGAACAGTAGCTCGAGCTGCCCCAACGTTAGGATATGGCCCAAATATATTTTTTGAGTTTTTAGTTACTCTCCTCGTAACAATTATTTTAGGATGAGTTTCATTTGTAATCTCGATGTAAGGATAAGTTTTGTCATCCGTTAACATGATATTATAACGTGGATTAAACTTCTTAATTAAGTTTAATTCAAGAAGTAATGCATCAAGTTCACTACTTGTTACGATATACTCAAAATCGACTATATTCATAACTAAATGACTGGTTTTAGCATCGTGAGCACCAGTAAAGTATGAAGCTAGACGTTTCTTTAAATTTTTAGCTTTACCAATATATATAACTTTACCATTAGCGTCTAAAAATTGATATGATCCTGGTTTTTCAGGAACAACTGATATTTTATCTTTTAACATAAAATCACCTTTTATTTAAATCATCTTTATTACCAAATAACGCAATTGAAACTGTTTTAAATGTTAAGACATAGATTTGTGCTAACTCTTCACTCGTTTCAATTTTACCATTCTGATACCATGTTGATAATAATGTCCAAGCAGATGAAGATACTATTTCAATAATATACTTCTCTGTTGATTCTTCATAACCTAATACATTATAAAATAGGTCACGATGCGTTTCAATCACTTGGACTATATTTTGAACCATCATATACCCAACATTTGCTTTAATAATCGTGCCAATTAAATTAGACTCATTTGAAATTCGTTTGAAAAACTGGCCAATTAACTCAAGTTCATCACTCGAATTCATTAATTTATAATAATCGATTAAATCATTATAAAATGTTGTAAAGAAACTCTTTACTTTAAATTCTATTATATCATCTTTTGAACTAAAGTTACGGTAAAACGTTGCCCGAGAAATTCCAGCTTTTTTAATGATTTCTGTAATTGTAATTTCATTGTATAATTTGAGCTCTAATATCTTCTCAAGTGCAATATACGTCCATTCTCTTGTATACTTAACTCTTAGATCTATTTTCTCATTTTGAAACATATTGTCACCTCTTGTCTCACAACTTTAAATTAGTTTGCTAATTACTATTAATTATTATAACATTAATATAAATATGATACAAATGTATTGTAACGATTAATTTGTATAGGAGGAATATTATGCAATCAGTAGATTTTAGTAAATACATTTTTAAATATAAAAAAATAATATTTTTATTAGTTTTATCATTAACAGCTTACGGTATCTTTAGTTACTTTGAAATACCCAAACAAGATATGCCCGAATTTGATATTCCATATTCGACAATAATAATAAGTAGTTATGGTAATAGTGCAAGTGATATTGATCAATATATTGCCAAAGAAATCTATGAGATAAGTGATGATATCTCTGGTATTTTAGAACTTGACATCACAAGTTATGATAACTACGCTGTTCTTAATTTCGAATTAGAGTTTGGCCACGGTTCATCATCTGCTAAATATAAGGAAATATACAACGCTGTTTCAGCTTATAACTATGACTTAGAAATAAATGAATTTTACCAATACCCAACTTTTGAATCACCACTTGCGATTTACGCAATAAGTGGTGATTATGATATTTCTACATTAATTGAAATTAGTGAAGATATAGCTGCTGATTTCAAAAATATTGACGGTATTAAAAGTACCTCAATTACCCATAATAATGTTAATCAAATTAATGTTGAAATTGATCTTGAATTGTTAAATATATATGGGATGACTTTTGAATATATTTATTATAAAGTCAATAGTAATTTAAGTGATCTAACATTAGGAAATATTACAACTGCTCAAGGTTCACTGCTAATTCAAAGTGAAGACCTTATTACTAATATCAGTGATATTGAAAACTTAATAATTATCGACAACTATAATGGTTTAGGTGATAATTTATTATTAAAAGACATTAGCACAATTGCGCGAGTAAACACTAGTAATATTATCTATGAAATGAATGGTAAAGAAACTGTGTTTATTAGTATCTTTAGTGAACAAGCAATTGATATTACAAAACTTGATAATTCCCTAGACAACGTTAGTGAATTCTATGAGGACGATGTTGAGATAAACCAAATGGTTTATTTAATTGATGATGTTAATCGTCAATTAAATAATATCTTTATTAATTTACTAATTACCTTAGGAATCGTATTTTTAGTAATGGTAATTGGAATTAATTTAAGAATTAGTTTAATAAATATGATTTGTACAGTTGTTATTGTTTTTGGTACTATTGGAATTTTAAACTTCTTAGGATATAGTTTAGAGAAATTAAGTATTGTTGGGATTATTATTTCAATTGGTATTCTCGTTGATAACATGGTTGTGATTGGGGAGAGTATTAGTTCTAATATTGATTCTGGGATGGATAATGTTACAGCTGTTAAGGAATCAATTAGAAAGAACAGTATTCCGGTGTTATCTTCTTCCTTAACAACTATTGCTGCATTCTTTAGTATTTCACTGCTTAGTGGTTATCTTGGAGCTGTCATAAGAAGTATGCCGATTACAGTAATGATTATGATAAGTTTAAGTTATTTAGTCAGTATGACACTACTTCCATTACTGAGTGTTTTACTATTTAAAAAATCAAAACCAAGAAAGCCTAGTCCATATCAAAAATATGAGTTAAAGATTAAGAAAGTTATTTCAGCTGGAATTAGCTTTCCTGTTTTACTAGGTACTGTAAGTTTATTTTTATTAACGTTTTTAGGATATACTGTTTTAAATACTCAAGGAATTGATATCTATCCGATTGATGAGAAAAAAGCAATTTATATTGATATTAATAATACTGAATCATTTAATATAAATGATACTTATCTAATGTATCAAGAACTAGAAAGCATCATTAAAGATGATGCTGAAGTAATTGATTACTTTAGTTCGATTGGCGGTAATTTGCCGACATTCCACTTTAGTTCACTACCGATGAGCGCTACACCAAACAACTCTCGGGTATACTTAACCCTTGACCTTGATGTTTCACAAATACCAAGGTACTTATCTACTTTACAAGCGGAGTTAGATTTAATTAATGATAACTACACGGTAAACTTTTTAGAATTAAGTCCCCCTGAACACGATCTTCAAATAATAATGTTAAGTAGTGACCTTGAACTCTTAGATATTGAAACGAAAGATCTAATCGATGAAATTTTAGCTTTAGATAATATTTCATATAGTGTTCTTCAAACAAATGTTAAAATTCCTAAATACTATTTATCTTACAATATTGACGCAATGAATGAACACTTTATCACAAAAGATGATATCAATAAAGTTGTTTCATTAAACGCAAATGGTTTTTACATTGATACCCTTGACCCTACTGAGTTACCAATTATCTATATTCATCCTGGTGATTCTGATGTTGATTACCTAATGTCATTATTTATAACAAGTGAAATAACTACTTTAACAACAGAATTATCTAACTATATTAGTTTCTCCATTATTGAAGATTATACAATGATTAGGACGGTTGAGGGTGAATATACAATTACACTAGAACTTGATACCGAAACTGATTATGATCCTGTTGCGTTAAAAGATGATGTTAAAGCAATAACAAAAGACTTTACTAATGATAATATCACGATTGATTATAGTGGTGTTAACAAAGCATTTGAAGACGTCATGGGTTCAATAATAACGGCAAGTATTGTCTCGTTATTATTGATATATTTCTTTATGTTTTTACAGTTTAATTCGTTTATTAAACCACTAATTATCTATATAACAATTCCCTTAAGTTTTGCCGGTAGTTTACTATTCATGTTAATCTTTGATAGTTTGATTACTGCAACAAGTATGATTGGGATTATTAGTTTAATTGGGATAACTGTTAATACGGGTATTCTCTTAATTGAATATATCGATATTGAACGTAAATCTTCAAACAAAGATTTAAAGGGTTGTATTGTTGACGCGGTTTATAAAAGAACGCGGGCAATTGTATTAACAAGTTTAACAACTATTTTAGGATTAATTCCATTATTAGTAAATGGTGGAGATTTCTTTAACCCTCTCGCAATAACATTTATGGGAGGAATATTTACTAGTGCCATCCTGACTATTTTCTTAGTACCAGGACTTTATTACAAGATATACAAAAGAGCATAATATCATATCTTCAAAAAAAGAACTAACACAAATAAATAATGTGTTAGTTCTTTTGTTTATTTCATTACTTTTTTTAATCCCGCTTCAATCCGATTACCATATTCGAGCGAACTATCGTATTTAAATATCAATGCCGGTGTTTTACGCATTGTAACACGATGCGCTAATTGTCTTCTGATATAAGGTTTAGATCGTTCTAAAGCTTTTCTAGCAGCTTCTTTTTTAGTATCTTTTCCTAATATTGTGTAATAGATTGTTAGATAACTATAATCATTTGTTAAACGAATTTCAGTTATTGTAATAAACCCAATTCCTGAATCTTTAACATCGTGCATAATTATGTCAGAAAGAGTTCTTTGAATTGTGGATTCTAATCTTTCAAGTTTAGACATTTACTTAATTTCTCTCATTACAGAGGCTTCAATAATGTCGCCCTCTTTAAGGTCATTAAATTTCTCAATCATTATTCCACATTCATATCCTTCTTTAACTTCTTTAACATCATCTTTAAATCTTTTTAATGATGACATTTTCCCTTCGTAAACAACAACACCGTCGCGCAATATTCTAACTAAACTATTTCTTTCAATAGTTCCATCAGATACCATACAACCAGCAATCGTTCCTACTTTAGAAATTTTGAAAGTTTCACGAACAGAAGCTTGTCCTGTTACTACTTCTTCAAATTCAGGATCTAACATTCCTGTCATTGCAAGTTCGATTTCATCTAATACTTTATAAATAATATTGTAAAGTCTTAAATCAACACCTTTAGTTTTTGCAGTATCTCTAACCGCCGGAGTTGGTCTAACATTAAATCCGATGATAATTGCCCCTGAAGCTTGGGCAAGTGTAACATCTGTTTCAGTGATTGTTCCAACACTTGAACGGATAATATCAATTTTAGTTCCTTCAACATTAATTTTTTCAAGTGACGCTTTTAATGCTTCAATTGAACCATGAGTATCACCTTTAATAACAATTCTTAGTTCTTTAACATCGCCTTCTTGCATTTTATCAAATAAGTCTTCAAGTGAAATAGCTTTACCAACACCATGTTCTTCTTTCCAAGTGCGGTGTGCTCTTTCCTCCGCAATAAGTCGTGCTTTTCTTTCATCAGTAAACACCATAAATTTATCTCCAGCTTTAGGAACGTCATTAAGTCCTGTAACCTCAACTGCTGATGATGGGTTTGCTATTTTAATCATTTCTGATTGATCATTAAGCATTGCACGAACACGTCCGAACGTTGTACCAACAACAAGGATATCTCCGATTTTTAATGTACCATTTTGGATTAACAGTGTCGCAACTGGTCCGCGTCCTTTATCTAATTTAGATTCAATAACAGTCCCTGTTGCTAAACGATTTGGATTAGCTTTATATTCACTCATCTCAGAAGATAACTGAATCATTTCTAATAAATGATCAACACCTTCTCCTTTTAAAGCTGAAACATTACAGAAGATTGTATTTCCACCCCAATCTTCAGGAATTAAATCAAATTCTGATAATTCTTGTTTTACTTTGTCTGGGTTAGCACCAATTTTATCAATTTTGTTAACTGCAACAATTATCGGACAATTAGATGCTTTCGCATGATCAATTGCTTCTTTTGTTTGTGGCATAACACCATCATCAGCAGCAACAACTAAGATAATAATATCTGTAATTTGTGCTCCACGTGCACGCATTTCTGTAAATGCAGCATGTCCAGGTGTATCAATAAATGTAATTAATTTACCATTTTTAATTACTTGATATGCCCCAATATGTTGGGTAATCCCCCCAGCTTCACCTTCTGTTACTCGTGTATTTCTAATAGTATCTAGTAAAGTAGTTTTACCATGATCAACATGGCCCATTATTGTAACTACAGGAGGTCTCTCAACTAAGTCTTCTTCATTATCTTCAATTAAGAATTCATCAAATCTAGTCATATCAGTAACAATCTCATCTTCTGTTTCAAAACCGTAATCCATTGCGATTAATTCAATTGTTTCACGATCAACAGTTTGTGTTTGAGCAGCCATTATTCCTAGACCCATAAGTTTTTTGATTATTTCTGTTGGACTTACATTAAGTCCCTCAGCAACATCAGCAACTGTCATTTCAGGTATATAGTAGAATGCTCCGCTATTAATTGTTTCTTTAGTAACAGGAACATTTTTTATTCTTGTTTCTTGTTTTTTGTTTGTGTTTTTGATGTGTTTTTTTCTCTTTTTCTCAGCCATCAAACCACCCTTTCTTAGGAATTATATAATTCTTTAATTTTTTTTATAAATCCCTTATCATTAATTACCACTGTTTTCCTATTGACACTCCCTAGTGCTTTTGATAAATCATCTGTATCAAATGTATTAATTAGTGTTAGTTCATAGTATTTTGTTTTATCATTAATTTTTTTTCTAATGTTTTCACCAGCATCACTCGCGATAAACACAAGTAAGTTTTTTGAGCTTTTTGAAATTTCTCGTAAGACTAAATCCTGTCCCATTGAAACCTTCCCTGCTCTTTTAGCAAGACCAAGTAGATTCATTATTTTAGAATTATTGTCCATTATTTATCATTTCGATTAAATCAGTATAAATACTTTCATCAATCTTAATTCCTAAATGTCTTTCAAGTGCTCTTGTTTTTTTTGCTTTTTCAACTACACTTACTTTCATTTGAAGGTAAGCACCGCGTCCATTAACTTTTCCCGTAAGATCAATAACAGCAACATCGTCACTATTTTTAACAATTCTTACTAATTCTGATTTTAATAATCTTTCATTAGTAACAACACATTTTCTTAATGGAAGTTTTCGTTCTTTCATTGGTCAATCCTACGGTATTTAATACCTTGCTCTTTAGCGTTTGTAATTGATTTAATATCAATTTTCCATCCACAAGATTGAGCAGCTAAACGTGCATTTTGACCTTTGTTACCAATTGTCCCAGTTAAATCTTTATCACGGACAATTACTAAAGCCATTTTACGTTTTTTATCTGGTGTAACAGCAATAAGTTTTGCTGGTTCAAGTGCATTTTGAATTAGTTTAACTGGATCTTTCGACCATTCGTAAACATCAACTCTCTCACCTTGAAGTGCATCAAGTACTTCTTTAATTCTAGCACCTTTAAATCCTACTACTGCACCAACAGGGTCGACATTTTCATCATGTGAAAAGACACTAACTTTTGTTCTTTCACCTGGGTCACGAGCTAATCCCATAATTTCTACAGTACCATCAATAATTTCTGGAGTAACTTGTTCGATTAAACGCTTAACTAAGTTACGGTCTGTTCTTGAAACAAATACTTTAGGTCCCTTAGGAGTCATATCAACTTTAGTGATATACACTTTAAGTCTTGCACCTAGTGAAAGATCATCACTTCTAAGTAATTCTTTTTTAGGTAATGATGTTTCTAAATTTCTTCCTAAGTCTAAAGTTACAAAATCATGATTAACATTAACTATTTCAGTATTAATCATTTCATTTTCTTTTTCTTTGAACACTTCATAAATTTTTTCACGTTCAAGTTGTTTTAATCCTTGAGTTAAAATTTGTTTTGTACTTTGAGCAGCAATTCTTCCGAAATCTTTCGGAGTAACTTTAACAACTAAAGTATCACCAATTTTAGAGCTCTTTTTAGTTTTCTTAGCATCTTCTAAAGTAATCTCACCTGGATTTTCAACTTCTTTAACCACAAGACTCTGTGAGAAAATTTGAATTTCATTTTTAGCTTCATTAAAAACTATTCTTGCGTTTTCAGAATTATCATAAGCTTTCTTATAAGCATTCAATAATCCTCTTTCCATAATATCTAGCACTTGTTCTTTTTCAAGACCTCTTTCGAAAGCCACAGCTTCTAGTGCTTTAAAAAACTCTTTACTAATCATTTTATGCCCTCCTATAAATTGATTGCAAGTCTTATAAAACTTACATCAATATCGTTAATTTTTGTCATTTTACCGTTTTTTTGTTTTAAAGATAATATTCCACCATTATACGCTGTTAAATTTCCTGATAATTTTTGTTCGATAGTTTCTATGTAAACAAACTTCCCAACACCTCTTGAAATTTCAGCGCTATTTCTTAGTTCATGTTCAGCTCCAGCTGATGTAACTTCAAGTGAGTAATTGTCAGTAATCGGATCATCAAGATCTAAAAACTTTTCGATTTTTTTTGAGACAATAATACAGTCATCAATCTTAATGTATTTATCATTTTCAATCATCACTCTTAAAACGAAGTCGTTACCTTCTTTTTGATATGTAATTTCATAAAGATAATACCCTAACATTTCAACTATGTTTTTGAACTCTTTTTTTAGCTTTTCCATAATTCCTCCTTTAAGGCATTAAAAAGAGTGGGGCTTGACCCACTCTCTAACTCATATGCGATAATATTTTATCATATAATAATATATAAATCAACTTTATTATATATATATACCATCATTATTATATATATGTAAGATAAATCTAAAAAATGGCTTGGATACTTTGTTTAAATTGAAGATACAAAATGCATAATAATACTGCCGGCAACACTAACATTTAACGACTCAATTTCTTCAATTGGAATCGTAATATTTACAGTAGTTTTTCCCATAACTTTTGATGATAAACCTTGACCTTCATTACCTAAAATTAAAGCAACTTTTTTAGCTGGTTTTAACGACGACAACGCCGTCCCATTTAACGCTGTTCCATATATTTCGTAGTCGTTATTTTCATTAATAAAAGTTAAAGTATCTTGTTTAATAATTGACAACTTAAAAATAGCACCTTGAGTACTTCTTAATACCTTAGGATTTAAATAGTCAACACAGTTATCAAGAACAATTGTTTTAAATCCGAAAGCAAGTGCACTTCTTAATAAAGTTCCTAAGTTTCCTGGATCTTGGAGTTTTTCTAAGATTAAAACCTTATCAGTAACGACTTGTGAAAACTTGTTTTCACAAACAGTTACAACACTTTGTGCAGATGGATTATTTGATATTTTTTTGATAATTTGTTCGGTAACGTACACAACATTATTACCTTCAATATTTTTATCAGTTGTTAACACATGTTTAATAATATTGCTCTTTTTAGCTTCTTCGTAAAGATGATATCCCTCAACTAAAAATAACTTTTGTTGATCACGATATTTCTTTTGACTAAGCTTTGCTACATCCTTAATAAATTGATTATGGACACTTCTTATTTCCATAAAATCACCTCGATTAGTATTATATCTTATTAGGATAAAAATTAGTATTTATTTTTTAGATATTCAATAATTTGTTTTGATTTTTACTCAGTTACACCAGTCCAGCCCTGAATGCCATATTCAAGATTATACACCTCAGTAAAGCCTAAATCTAGCATAATTTCCGCTGCTGAAACACTTCTATTCCCGCTATTACACATAATAACAATTGGAATATTTTTATCTAAATTATCGAGCAAACTGTAATTATCTTCGAATAGATAATAATCAATATTTATAGTAAATCCCGGAATATGTTCTTCATAGTATTCGCCACTAGTTCTTACATCAATAAACTGATATTCGATATCAGAATCTAACATTTCTTGAAGTCGATCATTTGATATATTTGTGTACTTTACACCACATGCACTTAGTGTCACAACAAACAAAATCAACGTCGTTAGTAATATTATTTTTTTCATAGTATCACTCCTTGTAAGAAATTATAATAGAAAATGCCTTTTTTTACAATTATAACGTACTAAAAAAGACAGATATTATCTGCCTTTAAAATTTATTTAGTTAATTCTAAAAATAATTCAATGTCTTCTTTAACGATTTCTAGTGAACCTCGCCAGAAATCTTTACTAGTAACATCAATTCCCGCTTTTAAAGCAACGTCTTCAACACTTAGTTTACCAGTGTTTTTAAGTAATTCATCATATCTAGCTGGAAAAGAACTACCTTCCTTTATATATTGGGCATATAATCCTTTAGCAAATAATAAACCAAATGCATAAGGCCAGTTATAAAAGCTTAATCCGCCACTATAATAATGTGGTTTCCATAACCACATATATGGATGTAAGAAGTTTGGATCTAAGGCATCTCCATAAGCCTCTTTTTGAGCATTTGTCATTAATTCTTTTAATCTGTTTTCATTTAAGAAATCATTACGTTGTTCATCAAAAACACTTGCTTCAAAAATGTATCTTGATAAGATATCAACAACAACTGCTGTTGAACCTTGTAAGTCAGATTCTAACAAGAATATTTTTTCTTCTTTATCAGCATCTTTAATTGCTGCTTTTAAAACTACTGTTTCACAAAATGTTGACGCTGTTTCTGCAACAGGCATAGTGTAGTTAGCGTTTAATATTGTTTCACTAAAAATATTATCACCATGATAAGCATGACCAAGTTCATGAGCCATTGTTACAACGTCACTAAATGATCCATTAAAGTTTAATAATACTCGTGATTCGCCTAAGGGATTTATGTTTGCGCAAAATGCTCCACCAACTTTACCTTTTCTTGGGTTGTAATCAATCCAATCTTCATCAAATGCACGTTGTGCTAAACCTTCTAAATGCGGACTGAATGTTTTAAAGTTCTTAATAATATAGTCTTGTGCATCTTTAATTGAAAAAACTTTTGAACTTTTTCCAATAGGTGCATATAAGTCATACCAAGGTAACCCATTTTTATGACCAAGGATTTCACCTTTTCTTGAAAGATACTTTCTAAATATAGGTAAATATTCTTTCATCGCTTCAATCATTGCCTCAAGTGAACCTTGTTTCATTCTTGAAGATACCAAAGCTTGATCTAAAGGTGATTTATAACCTCTTTTTTCAGTCATTGTATTTACTTCACCTTTAATCCCGTTCATCGCAAAAGCAATAGCTTTGTCAATTTTAGGATAAGCAGCTAATTCTGCTTCATAAGCATTTTTTCTAACTTCAGCATTATTATCTTCTGCTTTTCCCAATATCTCAGGTAACGTAAGGATTTCACCGTTATATTCAACTTCCAGAGTTGAAGTTAAAACACCTTGTAGCTTACTCCACATCGTTGAACCACTTTGGTTTAACTTAGAAAGTAATCCTTCTGTTGATTCATCAAGTTGGTATTTGTTTGATAATATTATTTGTTTAATAATATATGCGTGTTCTTTTAAAAACGCGGATTCATTAATTACTGTGTCGATATCGTCAATAAGACTAACGTAGTTTGAAAACAATACGTTGATAATTGTAAATTCAGAAACCTTATTTTGTAAAATTACATCATACTTACT
>JASFZA010000073.1:0-8684 GCA_045046715.1 Candidatus Izemoplasma sp. | reverse complement strand
ACTTTTGCTTATACAGGAGTTACTGGTGGAATGGTATTAATTACTGCTGATGAACCAGGAATGCATTCATCACAAAATGAACAAGATAACCGTAATTATGCAAAATTCGCTAAAATACCAATGTTTGAACCATCAAACAGTCAAGAATGTAAAGATATGATTATTGAGGCTTTTGATGTTAGTGAGAAATTTGATACTCCGGTATTATTTAGAATCACAACAAGAGTTAGTCATAGTAAGAGTGTTGTTACGCTTGGTGAAAGAATTGAAAAAGAAATTATTCCTTATGAAAAGAAATTTAATAAGTATGTTAGTATCCCGGCAATCGGGAGACAGTTAAGACATACTGTTGAAGAACGTTTAAATAAATTAAAAGTATATACTGAACAGTCACCATTAAATTACTTTATTGATAATGGATCTGATGAATTAGTTATTACTTCAGGGATGAGTTTTGAATTTGCTCAAGAAGCGTTACGTGATAAAGTTAACTATTTAAAACTAGGATTTACTAATCCATTACCTAAAGACTTAATATTAAAACATACAGTAAGTCATGATAAAATATATATCATTGAAGAAAATGATCCTTATATTGAAGAGTTTGTTCGAATCCTTGGCGTTGAAGTCCTTGGTAAGAACTTATTCCCATATACTGGTGAAATGACACCTGACGTTATAAAACGTTGTGTCTTAAACCACAATATGCAAGTGTTTGATGTTGAACCAGATAAAGTAGTTAACCGTCCACCAACATTTTGTAGTGGATGTCCACATCGTGGATTCTTCTATGAACTTGGAAAACGAAAAAATACAATAATCGCTGGCGATATTGGATGTTATAGTTTAGCTGTTGGTGAACCTTATAACTCAATGGACTGGTTAATTTGTATGGGGGCATCGTTCTCAAGTGGGCATGGTGCTCAAACAATCTTTAATTTAGATAAAGATAATAAAAAAAGAGTAGTTGCTATTTTAGGCGATTCAACATTCTTCCATACAGGAATTAATTCTTTAATTAATACTGTTTATAATAGAGGAAATACAATTAATGTTATTTTAGATAATCGTATTACCGGAATGACAGGACAACAAGATAATCCTGGTAGTGGATTTAGTATTGAAGGGGAAGTTACAGAAATACTAGATATTGAAACAATCTGTAAAGCTGTTGGGGTTAAACATATTAGAAAAGTAAACCCAAATGATTTAAAAGCTGTTAAAGAAACTTTAGACTGGGCTTTTGCCCTTAAGGAAACATCAGTAATTATTACTGATTGGCCTTGTGTGCTTAAGAAAAAATATAATGATGACGATATGGCTAACTATAAAGATTTATGGTCGACTAAAGATATTGTTCTTGAAGATAAATGTACGGGATGTAAAATTTGTTTAAAAACTGGATGTCCTAGTTTAGTTTTTAACAAAGACACTAAAAAAGTTTCAATTGATTCTAATTCTTGTGTTGGTTGTGATGTATGTTTACAAGTATGTCCATTTGATGCAATTGTTAAGGAGGAAGTATTATGACAAAAAGTATAAAACTTGTTGGTGTTGGCGGACAAGGAACTATTCTTGCTGCTAAAATATTATCTCTAGGATTAATTGAAGCGGGGTATGATGTGAAAATGAGTGAAATCCACGGTATGAGTCAACGTGGTGGTAGTGTTTCAAGTGAAGTTAGATATGGGGATAAAGTTTATTCACCAGTTATTGAAAAAGGTGGAGCTGATATCTTGGTTGCTTTTGAGTTAATGGAAGCGTCACGTTACGTTGACTATTTAAAAGAAGATAGTATTGTAATTATTAACGACGTTAAAATAAATTCAATGGTAACTTTAAATGGTAAAGTTCCTTATCCAACAGGTATCTATGAATCAATTAGTAAAAAAGTAAAAACATATATGTTTAATGGAACAGATATGGCAATTGAACTTGGAAACTTTAAAGTTATGAATATGATTTTAGTAGGAGCGCTTGTTAAAGCAATGAAGCTACAACATGTTGATTTTAAACAAATCATTAGAGAAAGTGTCAAAGAAAAGTTTATTGATATTAATCTACTAGCATTCGATTTAGGATTAAATCAAATTAAGGATAATAATTAATGAGTGTATTTGAAATATTGATGTTAGTTTGTTTTGGTTTTGCTTGGCCAACATCAATTTATAAAAGTTTAAAAAGTAAAAGCACAAATGGTAAAAGCTTAGTCTTTATGATCATTATAATGATTGGATACGTCTTTGGAATCTTAAATAAAATTTATAACAATTACGACTTTGTAATATATCTTTATATTTTAAATTTATTAATGGTTGCGACTGATGTTTTCCTTTACTATTTAAATAGTAAGAATTCTAGTAAAGATATGGTATAATTAACCTATATTGACAAAGGAGGATTCATATGAAAAAAGGTGAAGTATTTCAAAAATCACCAATGGAAGTTGAACTTGAAGAGGGCAAAACTTACGCTTGGTGTTCTTGTGGTAAAAGTAAAACTCAACCATATTGTGATGGATCACATACAGGAACTGAGTTTAAACCTGTAATTTTCAAAGCTGAAAAATCTAGTAAACAGTACTTATGTGGCTGCAAACAAACAGATAATCAACCGTATTGTGATGGGACACATCGCAAAATATAACAATTTCAAAGGGAAAGTAGATAATGCTTTCTCTTTTGTATGCAGAACTTATTTAATTACTTTAAAACTTTAAAGTAATATGTTAAAATTTTTATAATGATTTATATGCAAAGGAGAGATTAATATGAAATTTAATAAATTTAACAAACATGATAAATTACTTAATTTAGAAAATTCAAAAAACATCCTAACAGGAATGTTAGAATTTAATATTAAGGATAAAAAAATATCTTTCTCTCCTGGAGCAATCAGACTTTTCAGATTAACTGAAGAATTTGAATCTGGTACTTGGTATCTAATTGATGACTATGATAATTTATTAAATATCTTTTTACGAGCAATGCAGAACGAAGATGTTAAATCAATTTTTAATAAAGAACAAAATAAAGAAGAATTCAGAATTTCCTTAATTATTGAACTTGAGCATAAAGTTAATCAAATGATTGTTTGTGATGCTTACATTAACAATGGTGTTCTTTATGGTGTTGTCTTTTTAGATGAACATTACCGTAAATTTATATCTATGATTAATTACGGATTAGAAAACTCTAGTATTGGTGTGTGGTGGATTGAAAAAATAAATGGTAAATTTGTTTTTGTAAATACTGACTCATCAAGAGCTATTTATGGATTATCACCTGAATCACCCGATACTGAACCGTTATATACTGATTCATGGACAGGTAAAGCTAATAAGTTAGTTAAACTATATCCTGAGTATAAACATTACTTTGAAGAAGACAAAAGAAAGATTACATCAGTAATCAGTGGCGAGATTGAGGAATTTGATTCTATTTTTCCGTGGCTTAACCGTGAAAGTGAATTAGTTTGGCTAGAAGTAAGAGCTAGAACTTTATATATTGATAAAGAAGGCAAAGTTGAATTGGTTGTTGGCGCAACAATTGACGTTACAAAAAAAATCCAAAAAGAACAAGAATTTTTAAAATTACAAATTGAAAGAAAAAAATTAATCGAAGCAAATAAAGTCGCAGTTGAACTCAGTGGGTTACTTGTTTGGTCAAGGGATTATGATAATAACCCTGGGGGCGAACTTTATATCGGAAATGAAACATATTGCAATACACTTGGTCTAAAATGTGATAAAGATGGTAAAGTCCATTTAAGTGATTTTAGAAAAAGTGGATACGATGATGAAAAAGGGAAAGAAACAATGAAAATGTTGATTTCTAAATATAATCAAATTATGTTAAATTTCACTAATGAGTATTTAAATGTAATTGTTAAACATCGAAATCTGATTACGAATGAAGCTATCTTTTTAGAACACCATACAAGAGTCGAAGAACGATATGATAATGGTGATATTAGAAGAATTGGTGGATTTATTAAAAATATAACTGAAGAGTTAAAACTTAAAGAAAGAACAGATTATTTAATTCATTATGATTATTTATCAGGATTAAAAAATCGTTATTCATTTGAAAAATTCCAAAGTGAAATAAATAAACCTGCTAGTTATTCATTAGTGGTTGCTGATATTGATGGATTAAAATTAATTAATGATTCATTTGGCCATTTAAAGGGTGATGAAGTAATCATCTATATTAGTAATAACTTTATTAAATACTTTGGTAAAGATTCTGATATTTTCAGAATCGGTGGCGATGAAATTGCCATTATTTCTTCTTTAACTAATGAAAAAGAAGTATTAGATAGAATTATAAATATGCGAAAAGAATTTACTGAATTCACAGAAATGACAAATATTGAAATTGGGATTTCTGTTGGGTATGAAATTGTTATTAATAATTCTCAAACATATCGCAAAGCTTTCATTTCTGCTGAAAACTTTATGTATCGACGTAAACTTAATGATCGTTTATCAAGAAAAGGTAAAGTTATGACAACTTTATTAAATACATTAAATGAAAAATCTGAGGAAACAAAAGAACATTCGATAAGACTCGGTAAATATGCAATTAGAACATTAATTGAACTTGGTTATAAACGTATTAGTGACGCGGAAGATTTAGAACTTTTATGTAAATTACACGATATTGGAAAGATTACAATTGCCGAAGAAATTCTGTCAAAACCAGGTAAATTAAATACTGAAGAATTTGATAAAATAAAAGAGCATTCTGAAGCTGGATATAAAATTGTTAAAAACCTTGTTGATTCAGATCGAATCGCTAAAGGTGTTTTATACCATCATGAACGAGTTGACGGTACAGGGTATCCGTTTGGAATCAAGGGAAATAAAATTCCTTTATTCGCAAAAATACTGTCAGTTTGTGACGCTTACGATGTTATTGTTACTGGTAGAGTTTACAATAAAGCAAAATCTAGTGCCGAAGCAATTAAAGAAATTAGAAATAATATTGGAACACAGTTTGACAACATAGTAGCTAATGCATTTATTAGAATAATTGAAAATAATAAAGACTATAATGATTTGTAAATAAATCATTATAGTCTTTTGCTTTATCATTCAAATGTATTATAATATACTAGAGAATTAAAGGAGTGATACTATGGAAATATTAAGATTTGTGTTAATGGTTGCAATTGGTGGATTAATTGGGTATATAACAAATAAAGTAGCGATTAAGATGCTTTTTAGACCAATCAATCCAGTTAAGGTTTTATTCTTTACAGTTCAAGGTGTCTTCCCCAAACGAAAAGATATTATGGCTGAAAGGCTTGCTGAAACTGTTGAACAAGAATTATTATCAAAAGATGATATTTTTGATAATTTAATGACACCTGAAAATATGGCTAAAGTTAAAGAAAAACTTAAAGTCATTTTAGCAGCTAAAGCAAAAGACATGATTCCATCCATTGTTTTAATGATGATGAATGATTCAATTGAAAATATGATTGCTAAGTTTATTGATAAGGAAGGTGATGAGTTATTCAATTCATTATTTGAAGACTTCAAAAATGAAGGAACTAACTCACTTGATATCAAACAAATTGTTAAAGATAAAATTGATAAGCTAGACTTTATTGAGTTTGAAAAGATTATTTTTGGGTTAATGAAAAAAGAATTAAAACATATTGAAGTAATTGGGTTATTTTTAGGGATGTTGATTGGTGTATTACAATTCTTCATCACGATAGTATTAGCTTAAAGGAGGATATATTATTATGAAAGCAGACTTACATATGCATACAACTTCCTCAGATGGAAGATTAACAAATGTTGAACTTATTAACCGCGTTAAAAGTCGTGGGCTTGATGTTTTTGCGATTACTGATCATGACATTATCGCCAAAACAGAAGAAAATATTGAATTAGCAAAAAGTTTAGGATTAAAATATATCGTTGGTATTGAATTATCAGCCATTTATAAAGAGAAAAGTGTTCATATCTTAGGGTATTTTAATCATGAGAATTACAAGTCACAAGAAATTATTGATTACTATTTAGATATGACAAAAAAGCGTGACGTCAGAGCTAAGAAGTATATCAAAAATATTAAAGATCACTTTGGATTAGAAATTGATTACGAAGAAGTGTTTAATTCAGCAAGTGGGGTAATAGCTAGACCACATATTAGTCGAGCTATTGAAAAAGCATATCCACAATATAGTCACAACTATATTTTTGATAATTTTCTTGGGAATGATTCACCAGCTTATGTAGCGAGCACAAAGCTATCTGTAAAAGATGGATTAGCATTACTTAAAAGAAACGGGGCTTTTACATCTCTTGCCCATCCAACATTAATGGCACGAGAACATCTTTTAGATATTATCGGATTTGGTTTTGATGGTATTGAAGCAGTTTATCCTTTAAATAAACCTGGAGAAACTGAGTTTTTTAGAGAGTTAGCAGTTAAACATAATTTAGTTATAACTGCTGGTAGTGATTATCACGGAATAAATAAAGATACAAGACATGGTGATGTTGGTGAAAAGTTTCTTGATGGCGAAGAAACTGAAAATTTATTAAATAAGATATTTTAGAAGTGAAGGTATAACATATGAATAATGAAAAAAGTAAAACTAGCTTAGTAGGATTATTCACATTAGTTATGATATTTATCTTAACAAGAAACTTCTTTTTAGACTTTGTTGATGAATATTCATATATTGGTGGATTTATTAAGTTTTTTGTCTTAGCTAGTATTGGTGACTTTATCAGTGTTAAAATAAAAACTTCTAAATGGAGTGTACCAAACAACGCTTTTTTGAAAGCTGTTGTTTGGGGAATAATTGGAGTTTCAATTGTTTTTGTTTTTAGTATTTACCCAGACGTTGTTTTAAACCTTCAAGAATCTAATATCCTACCATTTGAAGGTAATGTATTTTTTGAAGCACTGTTTATTAGTATTATTATGAATGTTACATTTGCACCATTGATGATGATTACTCATAAAATATCAGATACCGTTCTTGATAATCCTAAAATAGGATTAAAAGAAAACTTTAAAAGTATTGATTGGTTTAGCTTTAGAAAGCTGATTTTGTTCAAAACAATTCCATTGTTTTGGATCCCAATGCATACAATAACTTTTTTACTACCTGATACGTACCGTGTTATATTTGCCGCTGTACTCGGGATATTTCTTGGTATAATACTGGGGTTATCTAAAAAAGTTGTTAGATAACGAATTTTAGCTTAAATATATGTTTACTATAAGAGTATCTTATGATATTCTTATTTTTATATATTATAAAGGAGAGGTACTATGAGTGAAAACAAAAAAGTCTTACTTGCATTTATAGCTGTTAGTTTCTTTTGGGGGTCAACTTACTTAGCAATCAAGGTTGCTGTTGAGGATCAACCACCTTTATTTCTTGCGTCGATTAGGTTTATTGTAGCTGGATTAATCATCTTAGGATATGCAAAATATAAGAAAGTTAAGTTCCCAGAAACTAAAAATATAATGAAGATGAGTCTTGTTGGATTATTTTTAGTTCTTGGTGGAAATGGGTTTGTTGTTTTTGCTGAACAAACTATTGATTCAGGTGTTGCTAGTTTAGTTGTTTCAACAGTTCCGTTGTTTATGGTGATATTTGAAGTGTTAGTTTTCAGGACTGCTAAAATATCATTATTTGGAATTAGTGGGATATTACTTGGATTTGTTGGGGTCTATTATTTAATATCACCTCATAACATCGGTGATATTGATTCCTTGGGAGCGATGATGGTTGTTGGAGCTGCATTATCTTGGGCTTTTGGATCGGTTTATTCAAAAACAATTAAATCAAAAGATACTATGGTTTCAGGAATTGGGATTCAAATGTTAGCTGGTGGGATTGGCCAAGGTGTAGTATCGATGATACTAGGTGAATATAATGATATTAACTTTACAGTTAATTCAACACTTGCTTTAATCTATCTTTTAGTCTTTGGTTCTTTAGTCGCTTATAGTAGTTATATATACGTCTTAAGTAAATGGCCAGCTTCAAAAGCTGGAACGTATGCATATATTAATCCGATTGTTGCATTAATCTTAGGGTATCTTTTGTTAAATGAACCATTAAGTCTTCGAATAGTTGTATCAATGACAATGATTCTCGTTGCTGTTTTTATTGTTCAAAAGTCGAAAATAAGAAGTACTTAAGTCAAGAAGACAACACTTATTATTGTAGTTGAAGATAAAACACTCTTAATTGAGTGTTTTTTTATATATCAATTTTTGGTATAATACTATTGAGGTGTAAACTATGAATACTAGAATTGAAAAAATCGAGCAATACTTAAGAAAAAAATTAAATAGTGAAGCAACAGGTCATGATTATTTTCATGCGCTTCGAGTTGCTAAGATATCATTAAATATAAGTGAACATGTTGGTGGAAATAAAGAGATTATTTACGTTGCTGCATTAGTCCATGATTTGATTGACCATAAGTTGTTTGAAGATATTGATAAAGAAACTAATATGTTATATAGTAAGCTATATGAATCACAATTTGATATGTTTGAGGTTGATTCAATATTTGAAATAATAAATAATATTTCATATTCTAAAGGTAAGGTTGCGAACACTTTAGAAGGGAAGATTGTTCAAGATGCGGACAGACTTGATGCGCTTGGAGCAATCGGGATTGCTAGAACGTTTGC
>JASFZA010000072.1:0-6452 GCA_045046715.1 Candidatus Izemoplasma sp. | reverse complement strand
TTATAAAACTAATTTAGTAATCATTTCAAACGGTTGTGGTATAATGTAAGTGGATAAAAGAAATAAAAGGAGATGAGTTATATGTTAGAAGTAGTTATCACAATATTGGTAATAATCTTTCTTATCTTTATTGCTGGGATTAAAATTGATAAAGAATACGAAAGAAGTGTTGTTTTTAGATTAGGAAGATTTAAACATATTAAAGGACCGGGTATTTACTGGATTATACCTTTAATAGATGTTAAAAAGAAAACAGATTTAAGAGTTAGAACACTTGATATTGCTAGTCAAGAAACGGTTACTAAAGACTCGGTTACAATTAGAATAGATGCAGTTCTTTATTTCCGTGTTGAATTTCCTGAAAAAGCAATTATTAAGGTAAGAAACTATCAACACGCTATTGGACAAAAAGCCCTAACATCGTTAAGAAATGTTATTGGGCAACATAACCTTGATGAGGTATTAAATGACCGAACATCAATTAATGATTCAATAAGTGAAATTGTTGATCACGTAAGTGATGAATGGGGTCTTAAAGTCTTATCTATTGATATAAAAGATGTTGAAATCCCAAAAGATATGCAAAGAGCAATGGCTAAAGAAGCCGAGGCTGTTAGAGAAAAAAGAGCTAGAATTATAAAAGCTGAAGCAGAACAACAAGCTGCTAGTAAATTAACAGAAGCAGCAGCAATGATTGCTTTAAATCCGATGGCACTTGAATTAAGAAGAATGCAAATGGTAACTGAAGTAGGAGCAGAACAAAATACGACGACATTAATCATGATGCCTTCGGAATTTGTTAATCTTGCTAAAACAATGTCAGACCATTTTGCTAAAAACGAAAAGAAATAATATTTTTTAAACCGAGAAAAACTTTCTCGGTTTTTCTATACCATAATATATTATCCTTGTTTTATGTTAGCAGTTATTATAAAATTAAATTGTGATAGAAGTGTCACTATTCTATATTATCAAAAAAGGAGGGACGATATGATTACTAGAAAAGACTTATATACAATTAATGATGTACCAGGTAAAAAAGTAGTGAAAGTACTGGGTTATGTTAAAGGATCAACTGTCCAAACAAAAAATATTGGAAAAGATATTTTAGCAGGATTTAGAAACTTAGTTGGTGGTGAAATCACTTCATATACTGACATGATGAATGAAGCACGTCAAATAGCTACCGAACGTTTAATAATCGATGCTGAAAACTTGGGAGCTAACGCGGTTGTTGGATTTAGACTGCAAACTTCTGCAGTAATGAGTGGAGCGTCAGAAATAATTGCTTATGGAACAGCGATTAAATTCGAATAAAATATAGGGGGAAATTATGCACAAGATCGAACACACACCAAAAGTACTTACAATTATTGGTCTAATATTAGAAGGGTTTGCAGGTGCAGTAGCATTAGCTATGGGGTTGGTATTTAGATGGTTATTAGCTGAAACTGAATTTGAAGAGGACTTTAGAGCTGAATTATTTAGTGAAATGGGGAATACACAAGATACTGAGTTGATTATTGATTTATACATGTTCTTCTTTAATTCAATATTTTATATAGGAGTTATTGTATTTGTAGTATTTATTGTAAATGTTTACTTATTTACTAAATTACTTAGAGGTAAATTCACTGAAAAACAAGCTAAGAAAGTATATTTGTATCAAGCAATCTGGGGTGGGTTTAATTTACTTTTCAACCAAATTACTGGTATCTTATACTTAGTTTCAGGTATTCAAGGGTTTAATAAAAAACCAGATAAAATTGAAGTAAGAGAAGGTATATAAAAAAGTCCATAGGACTTTTTTTTATTGATAATTATTTAAGATATCAATTCGAGGTGTTATAATGGCAATAATGGGGTGATTTTTTTATGTATTATAGAGATTATCGAATTAACAGTTTTGATGTTGATAAACAGGGGAATCTAACAATTCCTGCTTTGTTTGGATACCTTCAAGACATTATGTTACGAAATGCTAATTCATATGGAGCTGGTAGTGAATACCATCAAGCACATGACTTAGTTTGGGTTTTAGTAGATTATGAGATAAACATATATAAACTTCCACATTCAGAAGATATTCTTAAGTTTGGGACAATACCGTACTCATTTAAAAGGTTTTATGGGTTCCGTAAATATAAAGTTTTAGATAAGAATAATAATATCGTTGCTGAGGGCCATTCAAAATTTATATTAATTAACTTCAAAACTAAAGAGATAGTAAGTCCGAGTAGTGAAATATTAGCTTTATTCACTGATGCAATTAAAGAGCCTACTTCAATTAAATTTGTTAAACATTTTAAGAATGCCTCATCTTTAACATTGTCTGATACAGTAAAAGTTAAGAATTCGTACATCGATATTAATAACCATATGAATAATGTATATTCCATTCTTCTTGCATATAATGAGTTTACAGAATACGAACTAGAACATTATGCATTATGTACTGTTCGGGTAACTTATAAAAAAGAAGCTTTCTTAAACGATGAGTTATCCTTATATAAACAGTTTAGTGATGATGGAGCTTATTTCCAAATTAAAAGAAATGATGACCTTTTATCAGAAGTATCATTTCGAATAAAAAAAATAAAAGTCGATTTTTAATCGACTTTTTTAGTTAACTTGTATATATATCAATAAGTCTACTGATTTTAGCGTAGTTAATATATCTTGATTCACGTAATAATTCTTTACCTTCTGAAAAGATTAATACTGTTGGAGCACTGAAAATCAAATGGTCTCCTCTAAACTTTTCAATATCATCAACAAAAATATTGTATAGATTAACCTTTTCTAATCCAACCACGTTTTTTTCAAGCATTGATGCAATAGTTTTACACGCTAAACACGTATGTGTTTTAGCTATAACTAAGATAAGCTCACCTTTTAAGATGTCTTCAATTTCACTATATTTTTCTATAAATTTGTAGTCCACTATAATCACCGTTTCTTTTTATATATTTTTATTGATTTTATTATATAAAAGTTAGTTCGCTATGTCAATTATTTCAACCTTTAAGTTGGATTCTTTTTAAAGTGTATTCCTTGCACGGAATATATAATAGTTTTATAATGAAACTAAGAGGTGATTACTTTGGACAGCGTGAAAATATTAAAAGCAATTAGTAATAATACAAAACTTAGATTAATGAGTCTTTTAATTAACAATGAACTTTGTGTATGTGAGTTTGAAGATATTTTGGAAGTGCGTCAAGTAAATATATCTAAAAACTTAATTAGCTTAAAAGATGCAGGCATTGTTGGCGTGAGACGTGAAAAGCAAAGAGGGTTCTATTACCTAACAGAATCGTTTCTAGAAAATAAGTTATTAGTTGAACACATTAGTTTATTAAAGAATAAAGAAGAGATATTAAAAATAGATTACGAATTATTTTTAGCTCATGAAGAAATAAAAGATCAGAATATCTATGTCTGCAATACATATAAAAAAGAGGTGATGTAGATATGATAAAAAAAACATTAAAAGTTGATGGGATGACTTGCGCGATGTGTGCTAAAACAATTTCAAATACTTTTGCTAGTTTAGACGGTATTAGTGCAAAAGTAAATGTTAGTGCAGGTAAAGTCATATTCACTTACGATGAAAATATATGGAATATGAGAAAGATTGGAAATATGGTTAAACATGCGGGATATATTCCGGTATATCCTGATGATTTATTAGAAAGTGTTAGAAGAACTAAAAGACAGAAGATTAAAATTTTAATCTCTTCAATTTTAACAATACCACTGTTATGGACAATGTGGCATCATCTTGGAATTCAAAGTGTTTATGTACCAATGATATTTATGGAACCTTGGTTCCAATTCATGCTTGCAACACCTGTTCAATTTATTATTGGTTTTACCTTTTACAAGGCGACTTATAAAAGTGCAAAACAATTAGTATTCGGAATGGATGCACTTGTTGTTATGGGAACAAGTGCTGCATATTTTTATAGTGTATACCAATGGATTTTATTAAGTTTAGGTGAAATAAGTGAAGCAAGTTTATACTTTGAAACAAGTGCAACAATCATTACAATTATTTTAGTAGGACATTATGTTGAACACTTAGCAAAGAGTAGAACTGAATCTGCTTTAATAGATTTAGTTAACCTTGGGGCAAAAGACGCTAAAGTATTAGTTGATGGCATCGAAGTTAGCGTACCAATTGAAGAAGTAAATGTTAATGATATTATTATTGTATTAGCTGGTGAAAAGATTCCAGTTGATGGACTTGTTGTTAAGGGTGCTAGTTATGTTGATGAATCAATGATCAATGGCGAAAGCATTCCAAACTTTAAAGAATCAGGAAGTAAAGTTATTGGAGCAACAATTAATCAAGATTCAAAATTAACTATAAAAGCGTTAAAGGTTGGAAGTGATACAGTTCTTGCTTCAATCATCGAAACTGTTGAAGATGCAAGTGCATCTAAACCACCAATTCAAAGAACAGCAGATAAAATTGCAACTATTTTTGTCCCGATTGTACTAAGTATATCAATTCTTACTTTTATTGTTTGGTACTATATAATTGGTAAAGAATTCTTATTTGCCTTTGAGGCAAGTATTGCAGTGTTAGTAATAAGTTGTCCATGTGCATTAGGTCTTGCTACTCCAACAAGTGTATTAGTTGGTAGTGGTGTAAGTGCTAAAGCGGGTATTCTTTATAAAGGTGGAGAATTTTTTGAAATAGCTCATAAGATAAACGCAATTGCTTTTGATAAAACAGGAACACTTACAGAAGGTAAACCAAGTGTTGTTAGATATGAAGGTAGTAATACAATCTTAGATTACATTTATACTTTGGAAAAAGAAAGCAATCATCCCTTGAGTAAAGCAATAACAACTTACACAGAAGAACAAGGAGCAAAAGTTTTAGAAATCAGTAATTTTGAATCTTTAACTGGAAAAGGTGTTAAAGCAGATATTGATGGTAAAACAATTTATGTGGGATCAAATAAATTAATTAAAGACCTAGATATTCAAACAAATCGATTTGATGATTTATATAATACTTATACAAAAGAAGGAATAACTTCAGTATTTGTCATTGTAGATGGTGAAGTTTTATCATTAATTGGAATTAGAGATAAAATTAAAAGTACTACAGTTGATGTTTTAAAGGAACTTAAGAAAAGAAATATTGAAGCTTATATGATAACAGGAGATAACAAACTAGTAGCGTCAGTTATCGTAAAAGAGTTAGGAATAACAAATTACTATGCCGAAGTATTACCAAAAGAAAAAGCAGATATTGTTAAAGAAATTCAAGCAAAAGGTAAGATAGTTGCCTTTGTTGGAGATGGAATAAATGATGCACCAGCACTAAAGCAAGCTGATATAGGTATTGCAATGGGTGATGGAAGTGACATTGCAATCGATACAAGTGATGTTACACTAATGAAACAAGATCTTGGTCTTGTTATTAAAGCAATTGATATGAGTAAAGCAACTTTAAGAAATATATATCAAAATTTCTTTTGGGCATTCTCATATAATATTGTCGCAATACCCTTAGCAGCATCTGGACTTCTTAGTCCAATGGTTGCAGGATTTGCAATGGCATTTAGTGATATAACAGTTGTCGGTAATGCATTAAGATTAAAAAGATATAAATTACCAGAATTCAAAGAATCAGGAGGTGACAATATGAAATTTAATGTTACAAATATGACGTGTGGACATTGCGAAATGACAATTAGAAAATCTTTAAAAGAAAATGGATTTGAAGATGTTAACGTAGATTTATTAAGCAGAACTGTTGAGGTTAATATCGAAGGTCGAAAAAAAGAAGAAGTCATCGAAGCAATTACTACAGTTGGATATGATGTAAAGTAAGCATATAGAAACCCAGTTCAATTTGAACTGGGTTTTGTTTTTACGCCATAAAAAATCTAAAGTTAAATCTTAACTTATAATCCCTTATAGTTCTTGATTTTATTCAAATAAAGACCTTAAAGAGAAAGAAGGATTAGAATCGTAGGATTAAGGTAATTAAAAAGTACTTTATTGTTGATTTATTATTTTCACTTTGTTATAATATAATAGCGCTAAAGATATAGTATGTTTTTATTGCCCTGTGGAGGGGTAGCGAAGAGGCTAAACGCGACAGACTGTAACTCTGTTCCTTAGGGTTCGGCGGTTCGAATCCGTCCCCCTCCACCATTTTTTAAAAGTATTAATTGGTACCGATGGTTATGCAGCGGTCTCCAACACCGTCTACGAGAGTACATTTAGGGGCGTAGCAAAATGGTTATGCAGCGGTCTCCAACACCGTCTACGGGAGTTCGATCCTCTCCGCCCCTGCCATTAAATACACAAGGTAAGCCATTTGGTTTACTTTTTTTTTAAAAAAATAAACCTTTTTTTGCTCCGACACCGTATACGTAACCCTGTTTTTAGTGACATTTAATTAGATTATTTAGAGTTACAATTAC
>JASFZA010000071.1:0-13796 GCA_045046715.1 Candidatus Izemoplasma sp. | reverse complement strand
TAGCACATTAATGTGCTATTTTTATTAGTTTGTTAAGTATTTAATAAAATTCATCCAAGGTTCTTCATTAAAAAACTCGATATTTCCTAAACTTGGAATAATTTTATCAGAAATTGTCATTACCATACGTTCATCAAATGGCATTTCTAGAATTACCTCGACATTTTCTTCTTTACAATATGCTTTGACGATATTTGTTAGTTCAAGGGATAGATCAAACTTGTTTATGATGATTACAGGTTCAATACTAAATGTTCTTACAAGTTTTAAAACCTTTTTCAGGTCATGAAGCCCTGAAAGAGATGGCTCTGTAACAATTACTACTTTGTTTGCACCAGTGATGCCACTAATAACATTACAAGCAATCCCAGGTGACCCATCAATTAAGATGTATTTAGCACCAGAGATTAAAGCCTCTTCTTTAGCCATTCGTCTAACTTCACTTACTAGCTTACCACTTGACTCCTCACCTGGGATGAGCCTAGCGTCAACCATTTTACCATATTTAGTATTTCTTGTGAATAATTTACCAATTGTATAGTCATGCATCGTAATTGCGTTAGTCGGACACACAAACTCACAGACAGTACAACCTTCACACTTACTTTCTTTAATAACTATCTCAGGTGTTATCGCATCAAAGTTACAGCTATTGTGACATCTACCACACATAATACACTCATCATAGTTAATTCTAGGTCGTTGAAACCCTGTAAAGTCGATACTTGATACCAATTCTCCTTCAAGTAAGATATTTAAGTCAGGAGCATCAACATCACAGTCAGCAATAACAACATTTTCAAGAAAGGGAATAATTGATGCGGTAATACTTGTTTTGCCAGTACCACCCTTACCACTAATAATCGCTATTTCATTAATTAACATAGTCTTCACCTAGTACTTTTTTAATAATATTATCAATTTTAGCTTGATAGTACTTACTTTCTTTAACTAATAATGCGCCATGAGCATATTTCTTAGCAAATTCACGATCAAATTTGATTTCTTCAATCAAATTTAGTTTTTCTGCTTTAATATAATCATATACCTCATTATTTCCAAGGCCAGCCTTGTTAATAATGATTCCAAAAGGTATTTTCATATCTCGTAACATCTCCACAACCATTTTCATGTCACTAACACCAAAAGGTGTTGGTTCGGTAACGATAATTGCGTAGTCTACACCTTCAACACTTGCTACTGTTGAACAAGATGTTCCTGGTGGAGAATCAATAATTAATGTTTTAACATCTTTTGTTTTCTTTTTAAGTTCTTCAATGATTTTTACACCACTGACCTCGCCAACAGTTAAGTCGCCATAATAAAAATCTTTGAAGTCATCAGTTAATTCATAAGTTATTTTACCAATTTCTTTAGGAACAAAGGTAATAGCGTCAGGTTCACAGACGAGTTTACATCCACCACAGTCGTGGCAAAGGTCAGCAAAGACTAAGACTTTGCTTTTAGCAGGAATGATTGCATTGTATTGACAAAAATCACCACATGCTCCACATAATGTACAAAGATCTGCATCGACTTTTGGATAATCTTTTAAAACAGGTGTTGTTTCAATTACATCTGTTTTTAAAAAGATATGACTATTAGGTTCTTCAACATCAGTATCAATTAAAGTTGCATCTTTTATTCTTGAAAAAAGGTTGACACTGAGCGTTGTTTTCCCAGTTCCACCTTTTCCACTTAGTAATGCTATTTTCATTTAGTGATGCCCTTTAGCATTGGCACTTACTGTTTCAATTAGTTTATTTTCGTAATAAGAATAGATTGCATCTTTAACTGTGATACTCTTACCAAGGTTAAAAGCTTTAATTTCAAAAGCTTTTAATGCTTCAAAAGCTTTTGGGCCAACTTCTGGTCCTAAGACGATATCAACATCGTTATCATTTAATACTTTAACAGCTTTACCACCAGCTCCTGATCCTTCTTCTTTAGCAGGATTGACAATTGCTTTAAACGATAATGTTTCAGAATTATAAATGATAAAGAATTCAGAACGAGCAAAACGACTAGCCACAAGTCCTGTTTCATCTGTTGTTTTTGCGCAAATTGCTATTTTCATTAATGTTGCCCTCCATTATGATGTGTTTCATGATCGTGGTCGCACATTGTCCCTGTTGAAGTTAAGAATCCACCAATATATTCATTGATATTTAATTCAATCGGACCATTTGCTCCTAAAATAACATCAATATTATTTTGTTTAAATAAATCTACAGCCATTTTACCCATCCCACCAGTAATAATAACGTTAGTTCCATTTTCAGCTAAAAACTGTGGTAAGACACCTGGTTCATGTTTAGGTGGGACAACAACTGTTTTATTAACAATCTCATTATTTCTTACTGTAAACAATACAAATTCTTTCGTATGTCCAAAATGGGCATCGACAGTGACCCCGTCACTAGTAGGCATTGCAATTACTTTAATTTCTTTGTTTTCGATATTCATCATATTTTCTCCTTTAAGTTTAATATTTCCGATTTCATTTTTAATTTCAATAATGTCATTCATCAAAATAGCTCCAACGAGCTTCTTTCGACCCTTAGCAAGCATTCTTTGAAGTGTCGCTCGTGATATTTGCATTGATTCACTAGCTTCAATTTGACTAAAGCCTTCAAAATCAACAAGACGAACTGCTTCAAACTCATCAAGTTCGATATTTACTGTTTTAATTTTACCAATTGATTTACCTGAAGGTTTGTAAAGTCGTGGTCCATCTAATCTTCTCGCAAAACGTTTTTTTCGATAATTTATCATATAATCATCTCCTAAATGTGCATATGCACACTTATAGTATAGAATTAATTACTGTTTCTGTCAATAATATTTGGAAAGTTATTGGAATATTCTAAATAAGGCTATTATTTAGAATTAATTGGCTTATAAATGTTTAAAACAATATATTTTAGGTAAAATCGTGTATAATTATAATGATTTAATATAAGGAGATGGCATTATGACTAATCGAAGTTCAACTAAATATATATACTTTGCCTTTATCTGGCATGGATTTTTTTTAGCACTAACCGTTTCAATGCTTGATTTAAATACGGTATTCCCTTTTTTAATAGATGAGTTAACATCATCAAAATTAGTGTTTGCTGGGTTATATAGTGTTATGCTTGGTGTTCCTTTAATTTTTAATGTAATTTTCAGTCATCATTTAAAAAAGAAAGAATATAAAAAGAAATACTTGTTACTGGGAATATATATTAGAGGTACTGCATTCCTTGGAATGGCAATCTTTACATATTTCTTTAGTGTTGATTACCCAACACTAACAATTCTTAGTTTCTACTTTTTTGTTTTCATGTTTAGTATTAGTGCCGGTTTTGCTGGATTATCATATTCTGATATAATTGCTAAACTATTAAAAAGTGATAAACGTGTTAGCCTTTATACTTTTAAACAGTTATTTGGAAGTAGTGCAGCATTCATGGGTGGAATAATTATAAAATATATTTTTTCACAAAATATTAGTTTTCCATTAAACTATACAATTAGTTTATCAATCGGATTCTTTGGATTATTTATCGCCTCACTTGGGTTCTTATTCTTAAAGGAACCACCATCAGTTGTTAATCATGATAATAATGATTCATTGATGACTTATATAAAAAAAATACCAGAAGTCTTAAAAAAAGATTCTAGTTTCAAATTGTTTATTATTGTTGAGAACTTAGCTGGCTTTAGCATAATGATATTGCCATTTTATATATTCTTTGCTAAATACAAATGGGATATTGATGATTCATATGTTGGAACGTACTTAATAGTTTTAGTTGTTGGGACAATATTCTCTAACCTAATATGGGGTGCTATTGGAAAAAGATTTAATGCTAAAGCAATTGTTAGGTTTTGCATTATGCTTGGGGGATTAAATCCTTTGATCGCGATGTACTTAGGAACAACGTCTCCTGAACTATTTGCTATTGTATTCTTTATCATTGGATTTACAATTAGTGGTCGTAAAATTGGATTTGAACCTTATCTATTAGATATTATTCCAACTAAAGAACGTGTTGAATATTTAGGGATTAGAGGATCATTAAATGTTTTAGTGATTATCTTACCACTTCTTGCCGCAGGTGCAATTGAGGTGTTTGGGTATAACTTCACTTTCATTGGCGTATCAGTTATGATGGCAACTGCATTTATCTTACTCGGTAAAATTAGTAATAAACAAATTGAAGATATGTGTTAATTAAAAAAAAGTGTCATTTAGACACTTTTTTTAATGGATTAATTCGTTTATTAATTATTTGTTCAAAAGCATAACTAATGCTTATCAATTTATCTTCACGATAACGCTGCGCTAAAAAGTAAGTTCCAATTGGAATATTTGATTCATCAATCCCGCAAGGTAATGTTAGTGTTGGGAATCCACAATGTGGTCCAAGACTTGTATATGATGCGAAGTAAATCATATCTAAGTTATTTTTTTCAAAGATAACATCTAACGCTTTTGCTGATATTTCTCGTTCATTCATACCCTTAATATATTCTTCTTCATCCATGTTACCTGATGTTTTAGTATTACATTCTTCAAGTAAGATTTGACCATATTTTAAACATGATTCTTTATTATCTTTATTAAATTTAACAATATCATTTAAGGATTTCATTACTGTATTTTCACCTAAAGAATCTAAGTAACGATTAATCTCATGTTTGAATTCGTATTTCATAACGTGGAAGATTAAGTCTGTTTGTTTAATATTTAAATCTTCAACTATGATCGCGCCATTTGTTTTTAAAAGTTTTACATTTTTATCAAATGTAGCTTTTCTAATATCAGATAAATTATTATATCTTGTTTTATCAATTCCGATACGTTTATCTTTTAAGCCGTCTATATTTAAGTATCTTGAATAATCAATTGTTGCATCTTTTTTATCTAACGTCACAGAATCGTTAACATCGTTAGAGCGAATACTGCTTAAAAGGATAGCTGCATCACTTACTGATTTAGCAATAGGTCCAGCAGTATCGAGTGTTTTAGAAATGGGGATAATTCCATATCTACTTACAAGTCCCATTGTCGGTTTTATACCAACAACACCATTTTGCATTGCCGGTGACATAATGCTTCCTCCTGTTTCAGTTCCGATTGAAACAGGTGCTAAGTTTAAAGAAACTGATACTGCGCTCCCAGCGCTTGATCCAGAAGGATCTATTTTAATATTGTATGGGCAAAGAACTTCTTTACCTAATGAACTATACCCATTTCTCATATCGTAAGTCATAAAATTAGCAAACTCTGTTAAATTAGCTTTACCTAAAATAATTGCCCCGTTTTTAACTAAATTCTTAACGATTGTTGCGTCGTAATTTGCGTAGTTATCTTTTAAAGCTAAACTTCCAGCAGTGGTATGCATTTTGCCTAAAGTATTTATATTATCTTTTAGTAAAATTGGTATGCCGTGCATTTTACTACGGACTTTACCATTTACTCTTTCATTATCTAAAATACCTGCAATCTTTAGGGCGTCTTCATTAAGTTCACGAACTGAGTTATAAAACGGTAATCCTTGATCAATTTCTTTAATCCGTTTTAAATAAGTCTTTACAAGGTCTACTGATGTTACAGCACCATTATTTAATGCCTCAGTGATTTCTTTAATACTTTTCTCAACTACATCATACATCTAAAACGCCTCCTTAGTATTAGATACATTATAGCACATTACTAAATAAAAAAGCTGTCATTTTGAAATGACAACTTTTAATATTAATAAATTATCTTTTACCTGGATCGTAAGGTTCTCCAGCAGCACGAGGTGCAGCACTGTTTTTCGATACGAACGCTAACACGATTAGTGTAGCAACATAAGGTAACATTGAATAAATTTCACTTTCAATAGTTAAATCTTCAAGGATAGGAATAATTGAGTACGTACTACTTATAACTCTCATTGATCCAAAGAACAATGCAGCAAGTACGATACGTCCTGGTTTCCAGTTACCAAAGATTAACACAGCAAGAGCTAAGAAACCAAATCCAGAAACTGTTGCGTTAAAGTTAACTGCGAAACTAAGCACGAAGATAACCCCACCCATACCAGCTAATGCACCTGATATTAATACACCTGCATATCTAATTTTGTAAATGTTGATCCCAAGTGAATCAGCAGCTTGTGGGTTTTCCCCACAACTTCTTAAACGAAGTCCAAATCTCGTTTTATAAAGCACAACAACTGCAACAATGAAAATCAAAACACCAACGTAAGTTGATAAGTAAGCTGCTTGGAAGAATAAATCACCAATTACAGGGATTTTTCCTAAGTCAAGCCAGTCAATTCCAAATAGTTGAACACTAGAGATTTTATATGCTCCAGAGATAACTACTTTTTGTGTTCCATAAAATGTACGTGCAGTAAATATTGCGAATGCCGGAGCAAACATATTAAGTGCTGTTGCACTAATAATTTGATTAGCTTTCATATTTACAGCAGCAAATGCATGTAATAGTGAGAACAAGACACCAACAATTGCACCAATTAATAAACCAACCGGAACAATCATCCATACTACAATATCAGTTCCTTCTAATGTTTTAATAGCAACGGCTCCAACAAATCCACCCATTAACATAATACCTTCAAGGGCGATATTGATAACACCACTACGTTCACTAAATAATGCTCCAAGTGCAACTAATGCTAAAGGTACTGTTGATGCGATAACTAATGGAACTAAGAAATATATTAAATCAACGTTCGACATTATTCATCACTCCCTTCAACAACTGGGACATCTTCGACTTCGGCCTTCATTTCTTTGGCCCTCATCGCTTTTAATACGTAACGTTGTAAGAATAATCCTAATGCACTAGCGTAGATGATAACGGCAATAATGATATCAACAATCTCAGGTGTATAAGGATAAGCTTGTAAGTAGAATCCACCTTGCTGCAGTGAACCATAGAATAATCCAGCTAGTAAAACCCCAAATGGATTACTTAAACCAAGTAAACTAATTGCGATTCCAGTAAATCCTTCAAGAAGAAGCACATTAACTGGTTTTAAGTTTTTACCAACTACTAAGAATATCATTGCTCCAGCAAGTCCAGCGATTGCTCCACTGATAATCATTGAATAAACAATATTTCTTTTTTCATTCATTCCAGCATATTTGCTGGCACTTCGGTTAAACCCAACAGCTTTAAGTTCAAAGCCGAAAGTAGTTTTGTTTAAGATAATATGTAAAACAATTACAACAACAATGGCGACTAAAATACCACCATTAACACTTGAATTTGGTAACAAGTAATCTAAGTTGAATGTTGGAGTTACTGCAGTTGATTCAATACTCCAAGCTTCAGCACGATCAGGGTTGTAAATATATTTTACGATTAATAATGAATTTAAGTACATTGCTACATAGTTTAACATTATTGAAGATACAACTTCATTAACATTCCGATAGGCTTTTAAGAAACCTGGTATTGCACCAAGCATCCCACCAGCAATCATCGCACCAAGCAGCGCAACTAACCAGTGAAGAATCGGAGTAATATCTCCTAAGAATCCCCATTCAACACCAATGTATACAGCAGCAAATGCACCAATTGTCAATTGTCCAGTTGCTCCAATATTAAATAGTCCTGTTCTAAATGCGAATGCAACACTTAAACCTGTAAGAATAATTGGGACAGCGAAGTAAATCATTGTTCCATAACTTTCAAATCCACGGTTGAATCCACCAATAAGGATTGTTAAGAATCCCATAATTGCATCATCGAACCCAACATCACTAGATGTAATGGCAACAATAATCATAAATACTAATCCAAATAACAATCCGGCAATAATTGCGATAATACTACCAGCAACATCAACAAGCATTTTACTTTCACTTGGTTTAAAGTCAGGATTCTTTTTATTAAAAGTAATAATTTGATAAACAATAATTGCTCCACCAATACCACCAATAGTTAAGCGAACTAAATCTAGTAAAATACTATCAGCATCAAGATACTGAGGAATAATAAAGATTAGCAAGAATAATAACATTGAAATACCAATAGCTAAATAATTTACTTTTATATAATCTGTAATTTTATTTATCATTTTTGCACACTCCTTTTAGAACCAGCCATATACAATCCTAATTCATTTTCTGTAACAGTTTTAGGATTAAATTCACCAACATTTTCACCCTCATACATAACGATGATTCTATCAGCAACATTCATTACTTCATCAAGTTCTAAAGAAACAAGCAATACAGCTTTTCCTGCATCACGTTGAGCGATTAGTTGTTTATGGATATATTCAATTGCTCCAACATCTAAACCACGTGTAGGTGTAACAGCAATTAATAAATCAGTATCACGATCTATTTCACGAGCAACAATAACTTTTTGTTGGTTACCACCACTCATGCTTCTTGAAGTTGTTACAGCGCCTTTACCACTTCTAATATCAAATTTCTCAATTAGGTGATTGGCATTAAAGCGGACAGCTTCAAATTTTAAGAAGTTTTTCTTTTGGAATTTCCCTTTAAAATAAGTTTGTAAGATTAAGTTTTCTTCTAAACTATAGTCAAGAACTAAACCATGTTTATGGCGATCTTCAGGAATGTGCGAAATTCCAGCCATGTTACGAGCACGAACACTGTAACTTGAAATATCTTCACCATTTAATAATACTTTACCACTATTTAAATTTCTTAGCCCTGTGATACCTTCAATAAGTTGAGTTTGACCATTACCTTCAATCCCAGCAATACAAAGAATTTCACCTTTGTTTACTTTGAATGAAACATTTTCAACATCATTTTTGTTTAACATATGGTTAAAAATAGTCATTCCTTGAAGTTCAAGGACAGTTTCACCAGGTTTACATGGAATTTTATCGATTTCAAAGTTAACTTCACGTCCGACCATCATTTCTGCCATTTTTTCAACAGAAGTATCTTTAACATCAACAGTCCCAATATATTTACCTTTACGTAAAACAGTACATTTATCCGCAACTTGTTTTATTTCGTTAAGCTTGTGTGTGATTAAAATTATTGATTTACCTTCTTTAGTTAAATCAACCATAATATGCATTAATTCTTCAATTTCCTGAGGAGTTAATACTGCAGTTGGTTCATCAAAGATTAGAATTTCAGCATCACGATATAACATTTTTAAAATTTCAACACGTTGTTGCATCCCAACACTTATATCTCGAATTAATGATTTTGTATTAACTTTTAACTTATATCGTTCACTTAATTCATTAATCTTTCTTTCAGCATCTGCAAATTTAGTAAATCCGAACTTAGTATCTTCAACACCTAAAACGATATTTTCAACAACAGTAAAATTATGAACTAATTTAAAATGTTGATGTACCATTCCGATTCCCAAATCATTAGCGTCATTAGGGTTGTTAATCTTAACTTCTTCCCCACGGACTTTGATTATGCCTTCTTCTGGAGTGTATAATCCAAATAAAACACTCATTAAAGTAGATTTACCTGCTCCATTTTCGCCTAATAGAGCGTGAATTTCACCTTTTTTCAGTTGAAGAGTGACATTGTCGTTTGCTTTAATCCCAGGAAATTCCTTGGTAATATTAAGCATCTCAATTACATATTCCATCTAATCACCTCTTTCTAAAAATTGTATCATATTTATACTTATTTGAAAAGGCTTTTTTTAGCCTTAAAAGCAATTATAAGTAGATTCTAAATAAGAAAAATCTATTCGATTACTGGTGCATTTTCAATATTAATTTCGTATAACATTGCAAAATCAATGAATTCTTGGTAACTACTAGGGATTATGACGTTACCTAATCTTATGTCATTTAGTAAATTATTATAGTCACTTTCAGTAAATTCTGTAAATAATGATGTTGCGTAAGGTAACCCAATTCCATCGTTATAAACACCCATTCTAATAACAGTTCCACCAAAAAGGCCACTATAATAATCATCAAGCGCAACAAAAACAACATGACCTAACTCTTTTACTGCAGTTGTAAAGATTGTATCACTTTGACTTGATTGATCTATATCAACTCCAATAACATAAGCATTTGATTCACTTGCAGCACTAATGATACTCGCTCCAGCTCCACCAGCTGCACTAAAGATTATATCAACACCACTAACATACCAACTAAGTGCCAAATTCTTAAATTCATCACTCGGCAAAAAGCTTCCTAAGTAAGTATAGTGCTCAGTTGTAAATGATATTTCTTTATCAAGCATCTGTGCTCCATAATAAATACCACTAATATAACCAATTCCAAACCGTACAACACTAGGAACAGCCATTCCACCAACAAAGCCAAAGTTTGTAAACCCCTCAGCGACAGCGGCATAACCAGCTAAAAATCCAGCTTCTTCCTCTTTAAATAAAATAGATAAGGTTCTATCACCAATTAAGAACTCACTATAATCAGCATTATGAGGTGTCCCGTCGATTAATATAAAAGATACATCTGGATATTTATCTTGAGCAATAAAAACACTCTCTTCAAACAAAAATCCGGGAGTAACAATAACCTTAGCACCGTTATCAACAGCTAAGTCAATTGCAGAGACGTAAGCATCGGTACTTCCCTCAGACGCTTTGTAGTATTTGTAAGTCTTATCATACATTTCTGCAAATTCAACAATACCTTCCCAAGTACCTTGATTAAATGATTCATCATCAATTGATCCTGAGTCAGTAATCATTGCGATTTCATATTGTGCTTTAGGTTCACACGCAGAAAGTGCAAGAACAAGAAATACTGCGATAATAACTATAATATATTTTTTCATCGTGACCTCCTAAATTTGTCTAATAAATTATAACATATAACAAAAAAAAGGAAAGCCTTTTTGGCTTTCCTTCAGATTTAATTTTGTAGATTATTCAGCAGATACTCCTGTAACTAAAGCTTCAGTAGGATAACCTGAGAACCCCATAGCATCTAAGAAAGCAGCTAAAGCTGTGTAATCAGCAGGAACAACAACAGTTCCGTCAACTAAGTCAGCAAAGATTGCTTCGTATTGAGCATTTGTAAAATTAGTGAATCTTGAAGTGTCCATAGGTAATGCAACACCATCATTAACAGCACCTTTAGAAATTGCAGCACCACCAACGAAGTCTCCATCTAACCAAGCTTGTAAACCTTGTTGAACAGCGTTTCCAAGTTGTTTAAGAGCACTTGTTAATACAGTAACTGATTGACCAGCTTGATCAATATCGACACCGATCATCATACCTGATTCGTCTAATGCAGCAGCCATAACGCTTGCACCAGCACCACCAGCAGCAGCGAAGATAACTTCAGTTCCATCAACGTACCAAGAAGCAGCTAAGTTTTTATGTTCATCACTAGGACCGAAGTCTCCAAGATAATGATAAGTATCATCACTTAAATTGATAGTAACACCCATTTCATTAGCAGCAAAGTAAGCTCCAGCAACATAACCAATACCAAATTTAACAACTGCAGGTACAGCCATACCACCGATGAATCCTAATTCAGTATATCCATCTTGAACAGCAGCATACCCAGCTAAGAACCCTGATTCATGTTCGTTGAATAAGATAGGTAATGTGTTATCAGCAGTAAACCAAGTAGACCATGAAGCGTCATGTGGAGTACCATCGATTAAAATAAATTTAACATCTGGGAATAAAGTTTGAGCTTCGTAAATACTAGATTCAAATAAGAATCCTGGAGTAATTACGATTTCAGCTCCACCGTCGATAGCAAGTTCAATTGCATCTAGGTAAGAATTATCAGATACTTCTAAAGGCTTGTAATATTTGTGAGTAATGTCGTTTGCTTCAGCAAACTCAACAATACCTTCCCAAGTACCTTGGTTAAATGATTCATCATCAATTGATCCTGAATCTGTAATCATTGCGATTCTGTATTCATCTTTTGAACATGCAGCTAATCCGAATATTAAAACGAACGCAGCACTTAATGCCAATAATTTTTTCATACTAAAATTCCTCCTATTTTTTATTTGTTTATTTAACTACTATTATAGGCATATTTTCTAAAATTGTAAAGGCTTTTATTAAATTTATAATTAAAATATGAATATTCGCGCATAAGTCGCGAATATTCATATAATTTATAGTTGCGTATCAATAATTACAGGTATAATAATTGGTCTTCTTTTTGTTTCCTTATAAAGATATCGACTGATACCTTCTTTAACAGCGTCCTTATATACACGCCATTCTATATATTTATTTTTAAAGATTTTTTCAGACACTTCATTAAAAATTTCTTGAACACGTTCAATTAATTCTTCATTTTCCTTCATATATACAAAACCTCTAGAAACTATTTCAGCATCACCAATTAATATTTTTTTACGAGCATCAACATTAGCAATAACTAATAATACACCATCTTGTGATAATAACTCGCGGTCCCTCAAGACGACATCATTAAGATCACCATCAAGGATTCCATCAACTAAAATGTCACCACTTTTAATCTTTTTATTTGATCCAACAACTTTACCATTTACAATTTCTAAAATCCGTCCATTATCTAGCAAGTGGACTTGGTCGTCCTCGTAGCCAACTTGTTTAACTAGTCCTTTTAAAGCGTATTGGTGACGATATTCACCAATAACAGGAACAATATATTTAGGCTTTAAAACATTAACTAAAAGCTTTATGTCTTCACTACTAGCATGTGAAGGTGGTAAAATTGCTTTATCAATTTTAACAACACGAGCATCAAAACGATACAAGACATCAAGTGTTCTAGCTGCGATTTTTTCAGTCCCAGGAATCGGTGGTGTCATAAGAATAACTGTATCATCCTTATTTATATGAATTAAACGATCGAGTTTCTTAACCATTCGTTGTAACATATAAAATGGTTCATGTCGGTCACCAGTGACAAGTACGACACTATTTTTTAACTCGTTTTTATTTTTGTCATCAATAAACTTTAAATTAATAAGTTTCTCACTTGGAATTTTTAAGTATCCTAAGTTAACTGCAATATCTACAGTTCTTTGTGTTTTACGCCCGATAATCGCAATTGTTCGACCATATTTTAAAGCGATATCAATAATTTTCTGAATTCTAACTAAGTCAGTAGAGAAAGTTGAAACTATTATTCTACTTTCAGATGAATAAAAGGCTTGATTTAAAGCATAATCAAGACTTTTAGTACTATGTGAATAACCGACTCTTTCTGCTCCTAAACTCTCAGTCAATAGACAAAGAACGTTCTTAGCAGCTATTTTTGCTAATTGATCAAAGTCTGTTTGATATACTTTTTCAACATTTTGATCAAAAGTATAATCGGGACTATAAACGATAGTTCCGTCAGGGGTATGGAAAGCCATACCAAGTGATTCAGGAATTGAATGTGTTGTATTATAAAAATCAACACTCACATCACCAAACTTTAACGTTTGTTTTGGTATAATAGTAAAGAACTTATAATCATCTAAATTTAATCCTTGATCTTCCATAGCGTCTTTTAAGATTGCTAGTGTGAAGTATGACCCGTAAATAGGGATATTCATCACTTTTAATAATTTTGGTACTGCTCCAATGTGGTCTTCGTGTCCATGGCTTAAAAATAACCCTTTGATATTTTTAACTTTATTTTCTAAATAAGAAAAATCAGGAATAATTGAATCTACTCCAAATAGTTCTAATGTTGGATATTTTAGTCCGGCATCTAAAATAAAAAGTTTTTTGTTAATATCCAAAACGTACATATTTTTACCATTTTCGCCAAGTCCACCTAAAGCGAAAATATTTATATTACTCATAATACACCTCCATATTTATTGTA
>JASFZA010000070.1:0-6330 GCA_045046715.1 Candidatus Izemoplasma sp. | reverse complement strand
CAACTAAACCAGTTGTTCAAGCAACTAAACCAGTTGTTCAAGCAACTAAACCAGTTGTTCAAGCAACTAAACCAGTTGTTCAAGCAACTAAACCAGTTGCAGTAGCACCTAAAGTCGAGAAAAAGGTTTCGGCACCTGTAGCTAAACCAGTTGTTAAAAAAGAAAGTGTTGATTTTGGTAAGAAAACTGTTGCTGAATTAAGAACACTTGCTAAAGACAAAGGTTTAACTGGATACTCAAAACTTAAAAAAGCAGACTTAATTGAAGCTTTAAAATAAAACTTTAAGAGGAGCTTTTATGCTCCTCTTTTATAGAATAAATGTTTTTTAAAAATTGAATAAAGACCGTAAATATGATAAAATATTTAATGGTATAAATGTATAGGAGGAATTATTATGAAAATTACTGCAAGTTTAGTAAAAGAACTAAGAATTAAAACTGGTGCAGGAATGATGGATTGTAAAAAAGCACTTACTGAAACAGATGGAAATATAGAAGCTGGAATTGACTGGCTAAGAGAAAAAGGGATTTCTAAAGCTGCTAAAAAAGCTGAAAGAATTGCTGCTGAAGGTTTATGTGGTTTTGCAGTTGACGGAAACAAAGCAATTTTATTTGAATTAAATAGCGAAACTGATTTCGTTGCTAAAAATAAAGAGTTTTTAGACTTACTTGATTCTATCGGACAAACTATTTTCGCTAGTGATGCTACTGATACAAAAAGTGCATTGGCTGCAACTTTAAATGGTGAAACTTTAGAAACTATATTGATTAATGCTACTTCTAAAATTGGAGAAAAATTATCTTTAAGAAGAGTTAGCGCTACTATTAAAAATGATGATCAAAGTTTTGGAGCTTACAAACATATGGGTGGACGTATCGTATCACTTGTTGTACTAGATGGAGCAAACGAAGATGTTGCCAAAGATATTGCAATGCATGTTGCTGCAATTAATCCTCGATATTTAGATCAATCGGGTGTTGATCCTGAAGTATTAGCACATGAAAAAGAAGTTTTAACAAATGAAGCATTAAATGAAGGTAAACCAGCAAACATCGTTGAGAAAATGGTTATTGGTAGATTGAACAAGTTCTTAAAAGATATTTGTTTGTTAAACCAACCATTCGTTAAAAACCCTGATTTATCTGTTGAAAAACATGTTAAACAAAGCGGTGGGAATATCGTTTCTTTCCAACGTCTTGAAGTTGGCGAAGGAATTGAAAAAAGAAATGATGACTTTGCAGCTGAAGTAATGGCACAAGTTAACGGTTAATTAAATAATATTAGGACACTTTTTTGTGTCCTAAATTTATAATAGGAGGGTAAAATTATGAGCGAGAAGAAAAGAATTATCATTAAAGTTAGTGGTGAAGCTTTATCTGGAGATAGAGGAATGGTTATTGATCCTCATACTGTATCGCATATTGCTAAGGAAATTAAAGGTGCTTATGATTTAGGTAATCTTGAAATTGGGATTATCGTTGGTGGTGGAAATATTTGGCGTGGTAAAACTGCTAGTGAAATGGGAATGGAACGAAGCAGTGCAGATTATATGGGGATGATTGCAACAATAATGAATGCATTAGCTCTTCAAAATGCCCTTGAAGCAATCGGGATTGAAACGAGAACAATGACTTCGCTTAATATACCTGAAGTTGCGGAACCTTACATAAGAAGAAAAGCAATTAGTAATTTAGAAAAGGGACGTATTGTAATTTTTGGGGGAGGAACTGGAAATCCATATTTCTCAACTGATACTACAAGTGCTTTAAGAGCTGCTGAGATTGGTGCTAAACAAATCTTGATGGCTAAAAACGGCATTGAAGGAGTTTACGATAAAGATCCAAAAAAATATAGTGATGCTAAATTATTCAAAAATTTGACACATCACCAAGTTCTAGAAAAAGATTTAAAATTTATGGATTCAACTGCAGCTGCACTATGTAAAGATAATGATATTGAAATTCTTGTATTTGATATGAATGTGGATGGAAATATTAAGAAAGCCGCAAGTGGAATTAAAATTGGAACTACAATAAAATAAGGAGGAATTAATATGCCTGAAATGGTTCTATTAGAAACAGAAGAAAAAATGGAAAATGCAATTAATACTTTCCGTAAAGAACTTGCTAAAATTCGTACTGGACGTGCAAATCCAAAAATGCTAGATGACGTTAAAGTTGATTATTATGGAGCTTTAACACCAATAAGTCAAATTGGGAATATTAGTGTCCCAGAAGCGAATCAAATAGTAGTAAAACCTTACGATCGAAGTATTCTTAAAGATGTTGAAAAAGCAATTAATGCAGCTAACCTTGGTATCAATCCAAGTAATGAAGGAGAACAAATAAGAATTGTCCTCCCAGCTTTGACAACTGAAAGAAGAAAAGAACTTACTAAAACTGTAAAAAAAATTGGAGAAGCTGCTAAAGTTGCAATGAGAAATATTCGTCGTGATGGTAATGACGCACTTAAAAAACTTGAAAAAGCTAGTGATATTTCTGAAGACGATTCAAAAATATACCAAGAAGAAGTTCAAAAGCTTACTGATAATTTTATCGTTAAAATTGATGGATTAGTAAAAGAAAAAGATATCGACATTATGAGTATCTAATAAAAGGACTACTTCACGTAGTCTTTTTTATTTCATATAGATATATTGGCAAATATATTGTATAATATTTATACGTAAAAAGAGGTGATTATATGGATTTAACAACAAAAATTACAGCAAAAGGGGTTCCTTTTCATATAGCAATTATTTTAGATGGAAACGGACGATGGGCAAAGAAAAGACATCTTCCAAGAACACTTGGTCACAAGCAAGGTTCTGCTAACTTAAAGACAATTGCAATTGAATGTAGTAAGCTTGGTATTAAAGCATTAAGTGTTTATGCATTTAGTACTGAAAACTGGAAAAGACCTAAAGAAGAAATTGACTTTTTAATGAAACTTCCTCGAGAGTTTACTGAATCTTTTAAGGGACAGTTTAAAGAAAATGATATTAGAGTAATATTTTCTGGTCGAAAAGATAGAATTAGTAAAGAAAACCTAAAACTTCTAACTGATATTGAAGTGAAAACAAAAGATCGAGAAGGAATGATTCTTAATATATGTTTTGATTATGGTTCTCAAACAGAATTAGTCGAAGCTTTTAAACAGATAAGTATTAAGATTAAATCAAATGAACTTAAAATTGTTGATATTGATGAACAAATGATAACTAATCATTTATATACTAAAGAATTGCCACCGCTTGATTTAATGATTAGAACTAGTGGTGAACAAAGATTAAGTAATTTTTTACTTTGGCAACTAGCTTATTCAGAGTTATATTTTACTAAAAAACATTGGCCAGAATTTAATAAGAAAGAATTACTTAAAGCTATTGATGACTTTCAAGGAAGAAACCGTAAATACGGTGGACTAAAGGAGACTAAATAATGAAAACTAGAATATTAACAGGTGCAGTTCTCGGGTTAGTATTGATTCCAATCTTTGTATTAGGAGATTTAGCTCTTGAAATTTTACTTGGATTATTTGTTATTGGTAGTACTTATGAATTATATAAAATGCATAGCAGTAAAAAACAAATGAATAACGTGTTGCTCATTATTCAAGTTTTAATTAGTTTAGCCATCTATTATTATGCTTTAGAATACTTTAAAGGTGATTTAATCCTTGAATATGTATTTTTGGTGATATTGTTTGATTTAATTATTGCGGCAATACTACTCGTATTTATTGAAGAATATAAAGCTGAAGACTTTGGAATGTTCTTAGTATCAACATTGTATGCGACATTTGGGTTTGCTGCTTTATATAGTCTTAGATACTTAGGGCTTGAAGTTATCGGATTCTTATTTGCGATTACAGTATTTACTGATATATTCGCTTATGTATTTGGCGTTAATTTTGGAAAAACAAAGTTGGCTCCAAAGATAAGTCCAAAGAAATCTGTTGAAGGATCACTTGGTGGAATAGGAGCTGCATTAATTTTAACTTTTAGTTATATAGTCATTTTTGATGTTGAAACGATAGGTGCTATCGAACTTAATGTGTTTATAACAATTATCTTGATTGTCTTCTTAAGTATTATGGGACAAATTGGCGATTTAATTGCTTCTAAATTAAAAAGGTCGTATGATATTAAGGATTTTTCAAATTTATTCCCAGGTCATGGTGGAATAATGGATCGGTTTGATTCAGCAATATTTGTAGCTTTAGTGTTAGTGCTTATTTCTATGGCAGTTGATTTACTATGAATCTTATAATTTTAGGTGTTACTGGAAACATTGGATTACAAACACTTGATATTGTTAGAAATTCATTAGAAAAGTATAAGATTATATCAATTACTGCAAATCATAGTATTGATAAAATGCGAAATATTATCCAAGAGTTTCACCCTTTATTTGTAAGTATGGGTGAAAAAAGATATATTGATACATTAAAACAGGAGTTTCCTAATGTGAAGTTTGGCTTTGGTGAACAAGGACTTGTTGATGCAGTTAAAGTTTGTAGCGATGATGAAACAATTGTTATTAATAGTCTTGTTGGTAGTGTGGGTCTTGTACCTACAATTGAAGCGATAAAAGTTAAAAGAAATATTGCTTTAGCTAATAAAGAAACTTTGGTTATTGGCGGCGAGTTAATTAAACCATTATTAAAAGAATTTAATGTCACACTTTTACCGATTGATAGTGAACATTCAGCAATAATGCAATGCCTGAATGGTGAAGATAATAAATATATTAAAAAGATTATTATCACTGCAAGTGGTGGAAGTTTCAGAGATTTATCACGAAAAGACCTAGAAAAAGTTACTGTTACTGATGCATTAAAGCATCCAAATTGGAATATGGGTGCTAAAATTACGATAGATTCTGCAACAATGATGAATAAGGGTTTTGAAGTTATTGAGGCGCATTATCTTTTTGATGTAGAATATGATAAAATTGAAACAATTTTACATAAAGAAAGTATAATTCATTCAATGGTTGAATTTACTGATTCATCAGTTATAGCACAACTTGGAAATCCAGATATGAGAATGACGATAAATTATGCTTTAAATTATCCTAAAAGGGATGGATATGTAGGAGAGTCGTTAGATTTAGTTAAGCTAAGTGCAATACATTTTAGTGAAATGGATTATAAACAGTTTCCGTTATTAAAAATAGCGATTGATGCTGGAATCAGTAAAGGGTTGAACCCAACAACATTAAATGCAGCAAATGAAGCCGCAGTACAATTATTTTTAAAGGGTAAAATTACTTTTTTAGAAATAGAAGACATTATTATTGATTGTTTAAATCATTTTAAAAATGATTTAAATATTGATTTGAATAAGATTTTAAGTAGAGACTTACAAGTAAAAGACTATGTATATTTAAAACATAGCTAGATTGGATGATGGAAAGTATGGAAATTATAATAAATTTATTAGTATTCTTATTTGTTTTAGGACTAGTGATTATGATTCATGAGTTCGGACATTTTGTAATGGCAAAAAGAGCAAATATTCTTTGCCATGAGTTTTCCCTTGGAATGGGACCGGTATTATGGAGTAAGAAAAAAGGTGAAACTTTATATGCAATAAGAGCAATTCCCTTTGGGGGTTATGTAATGATGGCTGGCGAAGAAGTTAATGATGAATTAATTAAACCTGGCGAAAAAATTAGAATTGTTACTGATGACTTTGGGAGTGTATTAAAGATTGTTTTAGATATTGAAGATGAACGATATGAAGAATATGAAGTTATTACGGTTGAAAGTATTGATTTAAAGGGTGAAAATGATGAACCTTTGTATATCAACGAACATATTGTTAAGCGAAATGCTTTTTACGTTTTTAAGAATCGAGAACTGCAAATTGCTCCAAGTGATAGAAGTTTTGAGTCAAAAACTAAAACTGAAAGATTTTTAGCAATATTTGCTGGGCCATTCATGAATTTCGTGTTGGCATTCTTTCTGTTTATTATTATTGCCTTGTTGCTCGGTTTTCCCAATGACGATAATAGTTTTATTGGTTCTACTACTGACGATTTGCCTGCAAGTGAATATTTACTTGAAGGTGATGAAATAATTTCAATTAACGGAGTTTTAACTAATGATTGGGATGATATTAAAGACGTCCTAGATGCTAATGTTACTGACCGATTAATTGAGTTTGAATATCGACGCGATGGTAGTATTGATACTGTACTTATTACACCAGTTATAAATTTTTATAGTATTGGGTTCCATAGTGCACTTGATGTTGTAAATGTACTTAAAGTTGGTGAAATGACAAATGGTACTAATGCTGAGAAAGCCGGTATGCTAGAAGG
>JASFZA010000069.1:0-3530 GCA_045046715.1 Candidatus Izemoplasma sp. | reverse complement strand
ATTTGTGCTAAATCAGCCATTTCTTCAGTACGTTCCATAAATATTCGAATATAGTTTGCACTTATTAATGTTGCTAAAATAGCAACAATTACTTTAACAATATTTTTTTCTTTTGATTTCACTTTGAAACCAGTAGTTTCTTCTAATTTCATATTTACTTTATTAAATATTGGCAAACCAGAAAGTAATGGGAATAATGCCACCATAAATAAAACTAATCCAATTGTCGCAATTAATGTAAATGCTTCTTTAGCCCACCATGATTGACTTGTTGATCCCACTGAGATACCAAATGATTCTAAGTTACCTAATGAAGATTGATCAAGTTGCATTTCAAAAGCTGTTTCAAAAAATTCAATTGTATTTCTACCTGTTTCTAATGACCAAGTATTTTGTGGATGAGTTTCGTCAGGTGTATAAATTACACGACTTCCCCCATCAACATCATAATATACTCCAGCTTCAGCAAATCCTTCAGTAGTTCTGCCAAGGAATGCTAATCCAACTGGGTCTTTTACAAAGTCTTTATAACGTACTGAACCTTCATTTACCGGAGCACCTTCGATATCTGTTACATTATCAAAGAAGAACTGATCATAATGAGCGGCAATTATTCCAGTAACACGTGGACCCATACTAGCAAGTGGATCTCCAATCCAGATATAACGTAAATCAGAACCAACAGACAACATCGTTGCTATTTTACGAATCCCTGTTTCATTAAAATCATATTCATCATAAACAACAGCAGCAGTAGCTGAAAAACCACCCATTGAATGTCCACTGACACCAATCATCCCATTACCATCAGCGTCTTTTAAGACGTAATCTTGATCGTACATATACTGTACTGCATCATAAATTGATGGATTAAAGAAACTGAATTGTCCAGGTGTTTCCCATACTGAATCACCGTGATCATACATATCAAATGCTAGTACAACGTATCCCCTTTTAGATAGCTCAATTGCACCAATTTCTTGCATTTCTTTATTATTTAAATATCCATGAGTTAAAATTACTGTTGGTGCAGGGTTGTCAGAATCAACATCTCTTGGCATATATAAGGTACCCGCCAATTCACCATTTGCAGTTTCAAAACTAATGTTTGTTACTTTTACTTTGAAAAACGAATTTTGTACCATACTTGCTGAAAAACTTGAAACAAGTATCACCAATAAACTTAAAATTAATAAGTTTTTAGGTTTTGAAATCTTTTTAAACATAATATTCTCCTCACAATCTTTTATTTGTATATAAAAAAAGCCAAAAAGATAATTGTAAATGATCTCTCTGGCTTCTCTAATATCTTTGCCGATTAACTTGTAGTGGAAATTGTGTTGATTACATTCGCTATTATTACATATAATATTTGAAAGTGCAACAAAAACTTGAAAACGATTTCATTTAATAAGATTAACTATTTATAGTTCTATTATATAAGAAAAAGCATTTGATTTATATTTAATGGTTTGATGATCTTTATAATATTTTTCACATTGACAACAATGATGATGTATGATAGCATTGAGTCAAGTTAATAAACATTCAAAGAGAATAGAGAAAAGAGAAATTTTTCCCTATTTCTCTTTTTTTTCTGTTTAAAGGAGGAATTAAAATGTACGATGTAGTAATTATTGGAGCAGGAATATCTGGCGCTACAATTGCTAAAGAATTATCTAAATACAATTTAAAAACGATTATTTTAGAGAAAGAATATGATGTTGCCACAGAAGCGACTATGGCAAACAGTGCAATCATTCATTCTGGGCATGATCCATTACCTGGAACGTTAAAAGCAAAGTTTAATTTACTTGGTAATAGAATGTATAAACAAATGTCTAAAGATCTAGACATTCCATTTATGGAATGTGGTGGATTGCTCTTAGCGACTTCAAAAGAAGAACATATTATAATTTTAGATTCATATCAAACAGCATTGTTAAATGGACTAAATGAAGATGAAGTTCAACTGCTAAATAGAGATGAAATTTTAGCAATTGAACCAAATATATCAGATATCGTAATTAGTGGGTTAAATCTTCCAACAACAGCTGTTACTTTCCCTTGGGAAGCTGCAATTGCAAATATTGAAAACGCAATGGATAATGGTGTCGAGTTAGCACTCGAGAATGAAGTAACTTCTATCAAGAAAATAAATGATACATTTATTGTTACTACTAACCAACAACAGTTAAAAACTAAAGTAGTTATCAATGCATCAGGAATATACGGTACTAATATTACAAATCTTATAACAAAAGCAACATTTGAGACAAAAGCAAGAAGAGGAGAATATTATGTTTTAGATAAAGATACTAAAGTTGTCAATAAAGTACTTTATCCTGCTCCATCTGAAAAAGGAAAGGGCGTTATTATAACGCCACAATACCACGGAAATACATTGCTAGGTCCGACTAGTGAATTTGTTGACTTTGAAGATATCGCAAAAACTACTGCAAGTGGCTTAGAATATATTAAAAAGAATTCGCAAAAGTTAGTTAAAAATATCCCATTTGATAAAATTGTTAGATCTTTTGCTGGTGGTAGAGCTACCAGCAGCACTGGTGACTTTGTTATTGAGGAAAGTGATGTCAAAGGGTTTATTAATGTATGTGGGATTGAGTCTCCTGGTCTGACAGCAGCTCCCGCGATTGCCGTATACGTTGTTGAGAGTATCGTAACAAATATTCTTCAATTACAAAAGAAACAAAATTATGATCCTTATCGTAAAAAAGTATATCGAACATTTGAAATGTCAAATGAAGAATTAAACGAATTATATAATAAAGATAAATCATATAGCAAAATGATTTGCCGCTGTGAAAAAGTAACTGAAGGTGAAATCATCGATTCGATAAATCGTAATTGTGGAGCAAAAAGTATTGTTGGAGTCAAGAATAGATGTCGAGCAGGTTCTGGTCGATGCCAAGGTGGATTCTGTCAGTCAGAAGTAATTAACATATTATCAAAACAACTTAATATTCCGAAAAGTGAAGTTATTTATAGTAAAAAAGGATCAGAAATTTTGATTGGAAAGACAAAAGGTGAAGTTTTATGAAACAATATGATGTTATCATCATTGGTGGTGGTAGTGCTGGACTAGCTGCTGCCTTAGAAATTAATAAACATCGGAAAAGTAGCATCCTTTTATTAGAAAGAGATGCTGAATTAGGAGGTATTCTCCTACAGTGTATTCATAATGGATTTGGTCTAAAAGTATTTAAGGAAGAACTAACCGGTCCAGAATACGCCGAACGTTTTATCAATGAACTTCATGAAAACGGAATTGAATATAAATTAAATTCGATGGCAATTAAATTACATCCTGATAAAAGAGTTGAGTATGCAAATGCTGAAGAAGGATTTGTTACGATCCAAGCTAAAGCTGTTATCTTGACATTAGGGTGTTATGAACGAAGTGCTGGCGCAATTGGATTGCCTGGTAACCGCCCTAGTGGTGTTATGACAGCGGGTGCTGCTCAAAAATACCTTAATATTGATGGTTATTTAGTTGGTAAAAATGTCTT
>JASFZA010000068.1:0-12353 GCA_045046715.1 Candidatus Izemoplasma sp. | reverse complement strand
AATATTATTAAAATGGGAGCAGCTGTAATCTTCTTTATCTTTGGATTCTTAAAATTATTCCAATCAGTACCTAATGAAATGTTAAGCTGGTATTATGTTATTCCTTTCATTACTATTATAATGTTAACTTCTTTCTTATTATTATTGCCTACGATTAAACTACGTAAGCAAGGAACAACTACACTGTATAAGAAAACAGCAGAGCAGTTACATTCTTTCTACAACGATATGACTTCAAGACTTGAAGATATTTGCTTAGGTGAAAATGTTTGCGGTAAGTGTGGTGGAACAAATTGCCTGATTGGATATACAAAAGAATTGATAAGAAGTGCCGAAAAATGTATTAGTATTAATATAGAATATTTAGAAAATATCGATAATCAAAAGAACTTCGATAAAGAAAAAGTTCTGGAAAGCTTAAAATTAACAATTGATTTTCTAAAAGATAATCCTCAAGATAATACTTACAAAATGATTAATCAAGCGAGAATCAATTTTGAATTAATTTTGTATGGGGAATATATCGAAGAATTTTATAATTATAAAAAATATAAAACACAACTTCGTAAAATTATTAAACAAAAAAATCATTTATAAACCGAAACAAACAATAAATTAGAATACTCAGTATTTGAATAAAAATTAAAGTTTTAATTATGAATAAATATGTAAATTATCAAATAAAATCCTTAGATTTTAAAAATTACTTTGATATTTTGGTTTAAAGTATTAATAGATGCCAATGATTATTTTGGCATCTTTTGTTTACCGATATCAAACACGGGACTTGAAATGTATGATATAATAATTCTATAAAGTAACGATAACTCGATTGAAAGGAAGTATAATATGGTAAAAGTTATATTTTTAAACTTATTAAGAAGCAAATATAATATTAAGGAAATTGAAGTTAAAGCTGGGAGTATTCATGATATATTGGCTCAAATTCAAGAAATTCATCCGGAAGTTGAACTTGCAGATTTTAGAAATACCGTAATATTTATTAATACTGTTAGAGTTATCCACGAATCTAAATACAGTGAACCTGTTAATGATGGTGACGAAATTGTTTTTACTCACTTTATTGGTGGAGGATAGAAGTGTTGTATTTAAAATAAGTAAAATATTCCAAAGAAAAGCAGATAAACTGTTTGGTATCATTATGATAATTTGTTGAATTTAAATGAATATATAAAATAAAAATGGAGTTAAACTCCTTTTTTATTTGGGGTAATTTACTATGACGATTTTTTATCTGTATCCATATTAGGTAAAAAAGAATATGTATGATAAAATTGTATTAACATAAAGAAAAGGATGGTGCTGAAATGAAGATTCAAGTAAGAACTGAAAAAGGTAGTAAAGTAAGATCAAAAAACTTGATTCCTGGAGTTCTGTATGGCAAAGGAATTGAATCGACATCAATAAGCGTGAACGCTTTAGAGTTTACTAAAATGTACTACTTAAAAGGAACATCCAAAACATTTGAAGTTACTTTAGAAGGAAAAACACACATTGTTTATATTAAAGATATTCAATCTTTCCCGTGTGCTGGAAACACAGCTTGTCACTTTGACTTAGTCAAAATTTCGAAAGATGCTAATATGAATTCCAAAGTTAGAGTTTCATATAACAATCATTCTCTTGTTGAGAAACTAGGATTAATGCTTAATACTGTTACTGAGTATATCGAAATCGAGTATGCAGTTGGGAAAGGTATTTCAGCGATTGATTTAGATGTTTCAGCTTTAGTGGATGGAGATATATTACTTGTTAGTGATTTAACTGTTCCTAAAGGAGTTAAGATATTAAGTAACCCTGAAGACGTTGTTGTGTCTGTTTCTAAACGTAAAGAAGATTATTTAGATACTCTTGATGAAGAAGAGGAAGAAGTAGAAGTGGAATACACTAAACAAAAAGAAGAATAGAATAAATATTGACACCTATATTTTATAGGTGTCTTTTTTAACCACATAATTCCTTCATAGTTTAAATGTAAAATGGTAATTGAATATTGGAGGAATGCATATGAAGAAAATATTATTTGTTTTAATGATAGGTACTGTTTTTATATTATCTAGTTGTAGTAGTATAAAAAAAGAAGATATCCTAGTTGAACTCGGGTTAGGTGGATTAACTGCTAAAGAAATATTAAATGGTATCGCAAGCAATGAGATTACTATTAGTAATTATACAATTTCAGTAACTGATGACGTCTTATTAATTAATTACGATAATAAGAATATTTCATTAGAAATGCCAAAAGATGAATTTTATATATCTGTTGCACCGTATATTGATATGACTCATGAATGTTTCTTCCATAGTCCAACAGAGTGTCGTGCAGAACTATCTAATGAGTCTTTCTATATCACATTAATTGATTTAGAAGGAAATATTGTTCTTGATAGTTATTATGAATCGCTAAATAATGGTTTTATTGATTTTTGGCTTCCACGAGATATTGAAGGAGTTTTATCAATTACGTATGGTGACTTAACAAGTGTAAAAATGATATCAACATTTAGTGGTGACGCAACTTGTGAAACGACGTTTAAATTAACGTAATGTTTAAATTTGTTATGATGAATATGGCTTGTGGTCACTGCCATTTGAAAATTGATGCAGAATTAAAAAGCGCTGGATATGATATTGAAAAAATCAATATGGATACAAACACAATTACTTTAAATACAGATATAAGTAATTTTCCTAAAATAATAAGAGTATTGGGTAAGATTAACTATTTTGTTGATCCAGATTATTTGCCTGAGACAATTACTAAATATCAAATTGTAAATAAAAAAATTGAAGATGATAATGTTTTAAATAGTATCTTTTTAAAGTTAAGTGAACTTAATATCATAAATTACGATTTTGATTTTAATGAAGATATCCTTGAACTAGAATGTACTGAAGATGAATATAAAAAAGTAAAACTTCTAATTGAAAGCATTGAGGTGGACTTATAACCTATAAAAGCAGAGATGCTTTAATATATAGTTTTGTACTTAGTTTTATAAAGATGATAATTATACAGAAATTTTGTTTGTTATCATCTTTTACTTTGAATATATTTGTGGTTCTTTTAAGTGGAGTTTATCATGCTTTTGTGTTAAGATTTATAATCGGGAGTTGGTAACATGATTACAGTATCTAATTTAGATTTAATATTTTCAGATAAGAAAATATTTGAAGATGTAAACATAAAATTTACACCAGGAAATTGTTATGGTGTTATAGGAGCAAACGGAGCCGGGAAATCGACTTTTTTAAAGATATTATCAGGTGATATGGATTCATCAAAAGGACAAGTAATAATTGAAAAGGGTAAACGTATGGCTGTTTTAAAACAAGATCATCATGAATATGATGATTTTGGGGTTATTGAAACAGTAATTATGGGCCATAAAAGACTTGCTGAAATCATTAAAGAGAAAGAAGTTCTTTATTCAAAAGATCCTTTTACTGATGCTGATGGAATGATGCTTGGTGAACTTGAAGCTGAGTTTGCTGAACTTGATGGTTGGGGTGCTGAACCTGATGCTGAAAAGTTATTGAATGGTCTTAGTGTGCCACAAGAAGTATTCTATAAAAAAATGAGTGATTTAACAGGACAAAATAAAGTTAAAATATTGTTAGCACAAGCTTTATTTGGAAATCCAGATATTTTACTATTAGATGAACCAACAAACCATTTAGATTTCTTAGCTATTGAATGGCTAGAAGAATTCCTGTTAAACTATGATAGCACAGTTATTACAGTTTCACATGACCGTCACTTTTTAAACAAGGTATGTACACATATGGTTGATATCGATTATTTTGCAGTTAAACTTTATTCAGGTAACTATGATTTTTGGAAAGAATCATCAGCATTAGCACAACGTCTTATGCTTGATTCAAATAAGAAAAAAGAAGAAAAAGTTAGAGAGTTAAAAGCGTTTATTGCAAGATTTAGTGCAAATGCATCAAAATCTGCACAGGCGACTTCAAGAAAAAAATCATTAGAAAAAATTAATCTTGATGAGATTGTACCATCTTCAAGAAAATATCCGTTCATTGGGTTTGATATTGAGAAAAACCTAGGAAAAGATGTTTTAACTGTTGAAAATTTAAGTGCATCATTTAATGGTGTGAAAGTATTCTCTAATGTTTCTTTTGTTATTAGTAGAGGAGACAAAGTTGCCTTGCTTGGTAAAGATGACTTAGCTAGAACGGTATTATTAAAAGTATTGTCTGGAGAAATGGAACATGATAGTGGTACTTTTAAATGGGGGCAAACAGTAATTCACTCACATTTGCCAGTAGATAATACTGAGTACTTTAGTAATTCAAAATTAAACTTAATTCAATGGTTACAACAATATTCGAAAGATCCTGCTGAATCATATATCCGAGGTTTTCTTGGAAGGATGTTATTTTCTGGAGATCAACCTTTAAAACAAGTTAAAGTTTTATCAGGTGGAGAAAAAATGCGTTGTATGTTTTCTAAATTAATGTTAGCAGAAGCTAATACACTATTAATCGATCAACCGACAAATCATTTAGACCTTGAAAGTATTTCTTCTGTAAATAAAGGGTTAAAAGAATTTAAAGGAGCTTTAATTCTGACATCGCATGATCATCGTTTACTAGCTACTGTTGCAACGAAGGTTGTTGAGGTAAGCACTAAAGGATCATATACATTTGAAGGAACATTTGATGACTTCTTACACAATGATCACGCACAAGCGCAACTTCAAAAGATATATTAACAAACAGAAAAAAACTCACATTAAGCTAAATGTGAGTTTTTATTTAATAGTTTTTATATATAAATTATAAATCTTATTTGTAAGGAATTCTAAACTTAAAGTTGATGTATTTATTTCAAAATCAATATAGTTTAAATTTTCAAGTGTAAAGTATTTGCGATCTAGTTCAAGACGACGGAGAATATCGTTAAAATCATCTCCACGTAAAGTCATTCTCTTTTCTCTAACATTTTCGTCAGTTATTAGGTAACAAAAAACTACATCTTTCATTTTTTTTCTATAAATACTGTTAGCTCCATCAGGATCAACAATAAGTACTTTGTAAAGCTCTGTATCTTTAAAAGCTGTACCATAAAAGTTGGTATTATATAAAGATGTTTCTAAAAAGTCATTACTTTTCTTTTTCTTTAAGAATTCACTCATATTAACAAAGTGATAATCAACTCCATTCACTTCGTCTTTACGGATGCTTCTTGTTGTATAGGTTACCATTTTGCTAAAATTATAGTCTTTTATTAGGATCTTTGCAATCTCTGTTTTTCCACTTGCACTTGCACCAATCATTACCAGCATATTATCACCCCTGATTAGTTAAAATTGTAACAAATTTTAGGTAAAAAGTGAAGACAAAACTGATAAAATTCGAATAATGTATTCGGGATCAATTTAAATCAAGAAAAAAAGTATATCTTAAGTTAAAACTAAAGATATACTTTTTGATATTTGTTTATTTATCTTGATATTCTGCAAGTATTTTTGGAATATCATCACTTGTAACATTACCATATATTTTGCCATCAACCATTACAACTGGTGCTTTTGAACAATCACCAACACACCTTGTTGGTGCAAGTGTGAATTGTTTATCTTTAGTAGTTTCTCCGTAGGGAGTATCTAGCAAATCACTAACTAATTCCACTAGTCTTTGAGCACCTTTAACATAACAAGCAGTACCTGTACATACACCAATAATATGTTTTCCGCTTGGAGTTAATGAAAACATTGAATAGAATGTAACAACACCATTAATTTTAGCAGTTGAAATATTGAGTTCATCACTAATTAATTGTTGGACTTCAATCGGAACACAACCAAAATCTTTTTGTGATTCCTGTAAGATTTGCATTAATGGAGTTTCTTCATTACGAAATTTATCAATAACATCAATTTTAAATAGTTCTAATTGCTTTTCATTTACATAATTTATCATAATTAATACCTCTCAATCGTCTATTATTGTTTATGTATTTCAACAGCACATACTTTAAGTTCTGGGATATGGCAAGTTTCATCCATTGCAGTATTCGTTAACATGTTAGCACCATCAGCAAAGTGAAAAGGCATAAAGATGACATCATCACCTATTTTTTCGGTAACATGAACTTCAGCTTTAGTTTCACCACGTCTTGAAGATACGATAACAGATTCCTTATTTATGATATTCAAATGGTCTGCTGTTTTTTTGTTAATTTCAATAAAGTTTACTGGAACTATTTCCATTATTTCTTCATTTTTACCAGTCATTGTAATCGTGTGATATTGATATAATACACGACCAGTTGTTAATGTTAATGGGTATTTTTCATCAGGTAATTCTTTAGCTCCACGATAATGAACGGGAGTAAATAATCCTAAGCCATCAGGTTTACGAGAGAATTTTTTCTCGTGTAAGAATTTAGTACCTGGATGATTTTTATCTCTTACTGGCCACTGTAATCCAATATCATCAATTCGATCATAACTGACCCCTTGATAGATTGGAGTTAGTTTAGCTAACTCATCCATTGTTTCTGAAGGTGATAATATTCCTTGTGGGTATCCAAGTAAATTCATTAGTTCTTGAATAATTAAACCATCAGGTTTACTGTTTCCAACAGGTTCAATTGCTTTTCTAACGCGCTGAACACGACGTTCTGTATTTGTGAATGTTCCATCTTTTTCAGCATAACTTGCAGCCGGTAATACAACATCAGCAAGTTCGGCAGTTTCTGTTAAGAAAATATCTTGAACTACTAAGAAATCTAAATTTCTTAGTGATGCTTTGACATGTGTTGTATCAGGGTCACTTACAAGTGGGTTTTCACCCATAATATACATAAATTTAATTAGTTTATTGTAAGACCCATTTAAAATATGAGGTAAGCTTAATCCGACATTATCGTCAAGATTGACTCCCCAAGCTGCTTCAAATTTAATTTTAACTTTTTTATCGTATACTTTTTGGTAACCAGGATAATTATCAGGTAATCCACCCATGTCACATGCACCTTGCACATTGTTTTGTCCACGTAATGGATTAATTCCTGAACTCTCTTTACCAACATTACCACAAAGCATTGCAATGTTTGCGATACTCTTAACATGATTTGTTCCTTCTGAATGTTGCGTTATTCCCATTGCGTAATAGATACCTGCTTTTTTACCGCTTGCATAAATTCTAGCAGCATTTCGAATATCATCAGGATTACAGCCACAGATTTCAGCACCCATTTCTGGAGTGAATTCTTTGATTACTTCAATAAAGTTATCAAAGTTTTCTGTTCTATTTTTAATAAACTCTTTATCATGTAAATCTTCAGTATAGATAACATGCATCATTGCATTTAATAATGCAACATTTGTCCCTGGTTTAATTCTAATAAATTGATCAGCACCTTTAGCTAAATCAATTTTTCTAGGTTCAGTAACAATTAGTTTTGCACCACTTCTTACTGCTTGTTTCATAAATGATGCAATAACAGGATGAGTTTCAGTTGTGTTAGAACCAATGACAAAGATAACATCATGATTCTTAACTTCACCAATACTATTAGTCATTGCCCCACTACCAAGTGTTGTTGCTAGTCCAGCAACAGTAGAAGCATGACAAAGTCTAGCGCAATGATCAACATTATTTGTTCCAATAACGGCTCTCATAAATTTTTGGAAAATATAGTTTTCTTCATTTGTAACTTTTGCACTTGCAAGTCCAGCAAATGCAGGAGCACCGAATTCACCTTTAATCGAATTGATTTTACTAACAATCAATTCATAAGCTTCTTCCCAAGATGCTTCTCTAAATTCACCATTCTCTTTAATAAGTGGTGTCTGTAATCGACCTTTATGATTAATAAACTTGTATGCAAATTTACCTTTAACACATAGCAAACCTTCATTAGGTGTCCCAGGTGCTGGTTCGATTCTTACAACTTTACCTTTTTTAGTAATTAAATCAAATTGACAACCAACGCCACAGTACGGGCAAGTTGTTCTTGTTGCTTTTGTTTCCCAGCTTCTAAAAATATCATGAGTTTTTTCCATCAATGCACCAGTTGGACAAATGCTTACGCAGTTTCCACAACTAACACAGTTTGAAGTTTCCATTCCACCATCAAATGCGAATGACACAAATGTTTCATGACCACGTTTATTAAAGCCTAAAGCTTCTATACCTTGTAGTTCATCACAAACTCTGACACATTTCCCACATAAAATACATTTTTCAGGATCAATATAGAAGAACTTATTTGAATCATCAATTGAAAAGTTTCGCTTATGACCATCGTATTCAGGAATAGAATCTATTTTATATTCATAAGAATAATCTTGAAGTTTACAGTCGCCATTAGCATCACAAACAACACAGTCGTTTGGATGGCTCGCCCATGTTAAATTCAAAATATCTTTTCTTGCTTCAACAACTTCTGCAGAATGAGTTTGAACTTCCATACCTTCAACAACTTCAGTTGTACAAGATGTTAATAATTTATTAAATCCTTTAACTTCAACAACACACATCCGACATGCACCATCGGGTTTAAGCCGTTCGTCATAACAGAAAGTTGGAATATCAATATCCAAATCACGAGCTGCATCTAAAACAGTTTGCCCTTTTGGTACGGATACATCCATACCATTTATTTTTATTTTTATTTTATCCATCATCTTCACCTCTTAATTAGTGATTATTGCATCGAAGTTACACGCTGCAAAACACTCTCCACAAGTTATACAAGCACTTTGATCAATAACGTGTAATCCTTTTACTGATCCAGTAATACAATTAACAGGACATCTTTTAGCACAAATAGTACAACCAACACAGTCATCAGTTATTACATATTCATTTATTAAACCACTGCAAGCACTTGCTTGACAGTTATGATTTTCGATGTGATCTAAATACTCATCGTAAAAATGTTCTAGTGTTGAAAGGATTGGATTTGGGGCTGTCATTCCTAAACCACAAAGAGAAGTATTTTTTACAGTTTTAGATAAACGTTTAAGTTTAGCTAAATCACTAACTTCACCTTTACCGGTAGTTATTTTATCCAATATTCCATAAAGTTGAACTGTACCCTCACGACAAGGAGTACATTTACCACAGCTTTCTTCAACAGAAAATTCTAAATAGAATTTTGCAATATCAACCATACAGTTATGATCATCAAGAACAATCATTCCCCCAGAACCCATCATTGACCCAAGGGATACTAATGTATCGAAATCTACTGATTCATTTAAATGTTTCTCAGTTAAACAACCACCAGACGGTCCACCGGTTAATACAGCTTTAAATGTTCTTTTACGGCCAACACCACGACCAATTTCATGAATAATCTCACCCAATGTAATTCCCATTGGAACTTCAATTAATCCGGTATTTTTTATTTTTCCAGCTAAAGCAAATACTTTAGTCCCAGGAGACGCTTCGGTACCATAGCTTCTAAACCATTTACTACCCTTCAAAATTATTTGAGCAATATTAGCTAATGTTTCAACATTATTAATTATTGTTGGTTTCCCATACAATCCTTCAATAGCAGGGTAAGGAGGTTTGTTTTTTGACATCCCACGTTCACCTTCAATTGAAGCAATTAATGCAGTTTCTTCACCACAAACAAATGCCCCAGCCCCAAGTCTAATTTCAATATCAAAATCAAAGTCAGAACCAAATATATTATTACCTAAAATATTCATCAGACGAGCGTCATCAATTGCTGTTTGTAATCGAGCAGCAGCTAATGGATATTCAGCTCTCACATAGATATACCCTGTTTTTGCGCCAATCGCAAAACCAGCAATCATCATTCCTTCTAAAACAGTGTGAGGATCTTTTTCTAAAATAGAACGATCCATAAATGCACCAGGGTCTCCCTCATCGGCATTACATATAATAAATTTACGGTCACTAACAACTTCACTAGCAAATTTCCATTTTCTACCAGTTGGGAATCCACCACCACCACGACCTCTTAATCCTGAATCACTAATAATCTTGATAACATCTTCTTGAGTTTTGTTTGTACAAACATCAAGAATACTAAAATAACCATCCATTGCAATATAATGGTTAATGTTTTCAGGATCGATTATGTCACAGTTTTTAAGAACAACTCTAACTTCTTTTTCATGCATCTTGTATGTGACGTTATTAAGTTCTTCAGAAGATTTAAGAGTTTCTAGTTTAATTTGGTCTAAAAAGTTTTTGTCCATAATTACCTCCAAAATATTTTGCTTAAACATTTCAATAATACAATCGCTTTCATAAATATATACTAACAATATAATACCACAAAATAGTCTTTATACGAAATAACAATTTTAGAAAAATTTCAAATACAAAATTACACTCATTACTAGCTATATTTTAAGATAATGGTATAATATATTACATGCGGTTGTGGCGGAATGGCAGACGCGCTACCTTGAGGGGGTAGTGTTTTAGGACGTGTGGGTTCAAATCCCACCAACCGCACCAAATTTAAGGAGTAGATTATATGAAAAAACAACGAAAATTCTTATTAGAAAAAATGATAGAAAAACAAGATCAGATATTTGATATTGTTATTGCTAGTGATACTGAGTTAATCCCTAGTAAAGGGATATCTACATTCTCTCAATATTATATGTTGGTTGAAGATGAGACTATGACAATGTACTATATAAAAACAACTGGTTTGATTAATAAAAAATATGATATTACTGAAGAGATTACTGTTAAATATGATGATATTCAAATTGCTGAATTTGGTAAACAAAATTCATTTCTATATTTGCAATTAACTGTTAATAATGAACTTAATGCATTTGTTTGTAATAACTTATTTAATATAGATTTATTAGTAAAAAAATTAAAAGCAAAAATTGAGTTAATTGATTACAAACTTTATGAAGATTTAGTAAAAAGATCTAAATAAATATTTTTATTTAATGAAAGGGATGTATAGTAATAAACTATGCTGGTGTATATATATGAGAAAAAAGAAAATTAAAAGACTAAAAGTGTTATATGCTGTATTCTTCTTTGTATTGTTTCTTGAATTATTAGGTTCACTTGGAGCCGTATTCTTTGGCGATACATCAATGATTAGAGATTCAGGGATGACAAATACATTTTTAGTAGTATTCACAGCAATAGCGATATTAATTCCAATGGCTATTGAGTCAAAGTACAATATTGAAGTCCCTGATTTTTTAGAAGTATTGTTATTGGTAATGTTATTTGTAGGTGTAGTTTTAGGATTTTTAAATGATTATTATGCGAATGTTAAAAACTTTGATAAATTCACGCATACTTTAAGTGGAGTTACACTTTCAGTTATAGCGTTTCAAGCTTTATATACATTAAATCGTTCTAAAAATATTGCCTTTAAAATGGAACCTTTAATCATGTCTGTATTTGCATATACTTTATCAATTACTTTATTAGTAATTTGGGAGTTTTATGAGTTTCTTTCAGATGTTATCTCTTATAACCTCGATAATGATTCAGGAAGAAATATGCAACGCTATCAATGGATTAACGATTCACTTATTTTCCCACAAGACTATGGTTTATATGATACTATGATTGATTTGTTTGTTGGTTCAATTGGGTCTTTAATTGTCGTAGTGGTCGGGTATTTATTAATTAGACACAATAAAATATTAACTAAATAAAAAAATGAAGGTAGATTAACTACTTTCATTTTTTATTAGATCGGCTTTGTAGATACTGAAAAATTCAAAAGGATCGATGTTTAGTTCATTTTTTAGTTCATCTGTAAAGTATTTTAGAAGTCTTGGATCATTCATTGAGAGAGCATTTCCAATAGCTCTAGCAGCGGCGATATGAGATTCTTTTTTGTATCCTAATTTTGAGTTCGAAATTGATTTAGCAAAATATAAACCTGTTAAATTTTGTGAATCTGAAAATTTAAGGCAATATTTAATTCCTTCGTTTGATAATTTTAAACTTTCTTCATATTTTTTTCTTAGAAGAAGCATTTGACTTACGCCACGGTAAATACTTGGTAAAATATGTCTTGATTCAGATCCAATATATAATAAGGATTTATCATATAATATTCGAAGTAATAAATTCATTGCATCAGAATCCTTAAATTCAGATTCGATTGCTGATATATCAAACAAACATATTACATCAACAAAATCAAATACGTTGTTATTAATACATTCAGGATAATCAACTAATAAAGAAAATTTTTCTATTGCTTGATGCTTTGTAATTTTCTTAGTTAAATAATTGTATTTAATAAAATTAAAATCTAAAAATCTTTGATTTTGTTTATCCAAACGAAATGATTTTTTAATTTTTTCATATTGAACAAGAAA
>JASFZA010000067.1:0-14987 GCA_045046715.1 Candidatus Izemoplasma sp. | reverse complement strand
ATCTTTAAAAATACGAAAAAAGGTAATGAACAATATAATAAATTTATTGAAGAATTTATTAAAACAATTTAAATAAAAAAACACTCTTTAAAGGAATTGATTCCTTTTGAAGAGTGTTTTTAATTAATTTAAACAGTCATTATTACAGGCATAATCATTGGACTACGAGCTGTTTTTTTATAAATGAATTCATTTAATAATTTTGTTATATCTTTTTTAAGATAAGTAATATTTAATTTAGTAGTTCCGACCAATTTTTTATTTACCAAGTCAGCAACTAGTTTTGATATCTCGGCTGTAAGTTCTTCGTGATCTTTCATATAGATAAAACCACGTGAAGTAATTAGAGGTTTCCCTAAGAGCTTAAGTTTATCTTCATCAATTGTTACGATTGCACTTAATAACCCATCATCACTTAAAATTTTACGATCTCTTAGCACAATATTTCCAACATCACCGATTCGACTACCATCAACATAAATACTCGAAGCTTGAATTTTTCCGGCAACTCGGGCTGAATCTTTTGTTAATGCTAAAACATCACCGTTATCTAAGATAAATTCATTACCTTTTTTAACTCCAGTTTGAATTCCAATTTGGGAATGTATTTTTAACATTCTGTATTCACCATGGATTGGCATAAAGTATTTAGGTTTAATTAGTTTTAACATTAGTTTTAATTCTTCTTGTCCAGCATGTCCTGATGTGTGTGTGTCTGTTAGTGGCGAATTTATAATTACATCTGCACCACGTCTAAATAGTGAGTTGATTGTTTTGCTAATCCCTATTTGATTTCCTGGGATTGGACTTGATGAGAATATTACTGTATCACCAGGGAATATTTTAATATCTCGATGAGAGCCATTTGCAATTCTTGATAAAGCTGCAAAAGGTTCACCTTGAGATCCTGTTAATAATATTGTAATTTGACTAGGTTTTAAATGTTTAACTTCTCGACCAGTAACGAAAGTACCTTGAGGAGCTGTTACATAACCCATTTGTTGTCCTACTTCAATTGTTCGTTGCATACTTCTACCGAAAACTGCAATCTTGCGATTTGTTTTGACACTAGCTTCAACGATTTGTTGAACACGATGAATGTTAGAAGCAAATGTAGCAATTATTGCTCGGCCTTCGATTTTAGTGAAGATATCTTTAATATTTTCACTGATTTTAGTTTCACTTTTGGTGAAATTTGGTAATTCTGCATTAGTAGAATCACTTAATAAGCAAAGAACGCCATCATGACCTATCTTAGCCATTTTATAGTAATCTGCATCAGGTCCTGTTGGTGTAAAATCAAATTTAAAATCTCCAGTATGAACAATTACTCCTTGTGGAGTTCCAACAACAATTCCAAACGAATCTGCAATTGAGTGATTTGTTCTAAAGAAACTTACATTTAATTTACCTAAATTAAGAGTTTCATCTTCGTGAAACTCAATCAAATTATACTTGAGACTTTTATGTTCTAACATTTTGTTTTTGATTAATCCTACTGCTAATCCATTAGCGTAAATCTTTGGTATTTTTACGTGTCTTAATAAAAAAGGAATTCCCCCGATATGATCCTCATGTCCATGAGTAATCACAAGAGCTTTTATTTTCTCTTGATTCTCGAATAAATATGTATAGTCTGGAATAACATAATCTATTCCAAGTAAATAATCATCAGGAAATAAAATTCCTGAATCAATTATGAGTATCTCATTTTGATACTCAATACAATACATGTTCTTTCCTACTTCACCAAGACCACCTAATGCAAAAACACCGACTTCGTTCGTATTTAAAAATTTATTTTGCATTTAATTAGTCCTCCTAAAACTGAATCGATTTTTAACATATATTATTATACCAAAAAATAACATATAATAGTATAAAAAAACATTTATTCTTATTTCAGATGTTGTTTAAAAATTATGATATAATGTAATAAAGGTGGTTTTCGCGATGAATAACAAAAAAATAATCTTCTTTGATATCGATCGGACGCTATATGATCCAGATATTAAGGGAATAAATAAGTCAACAATAAGAGCTTTAAAAAAATTATCTGAAAATAAAAATATTGAGATAGCTATCGCGACTGGTCGCGCTTTTTATATGTTACATGTAATTGAAGAAATTAAACAGTATATTAATGTTTTTATTACAATAAACGGTCAAATTATTATTAAAGATAATAAAACAATATTTAGAAATCCGATAAGTAAAAAAAGAGTAATTCAATTGGTGGATGAATTTGACAATAAAGATTTAAAGTATGGCTTTTTAGGTGAGTTTGATGAAACATTAAATATCGTTGATGAAAAGGGAAAACTAGCATTTGAACTTGTTGATATGAAATTACCGCGAGTTGACCCGAATTTTCATCTCCAAAACGATATATTTCAAATGTGGGCTTTTGTTGAAAGAAAAGAACACAATTACTACAAGGAATATATTAATGATTTAGAAGTCGTTTCTTGGCTTGGTGATGGCTTTGATGTTTTAAGTAAAGGAATGAGTAAAAAAGAAGGAATTAAACGAATACTTGATTTATTAGATATTCCACTAGAAAACACATTTGCTGTTGGTGATGGTGATAACGATATTGAAATGTTAGATTTTATCCCTGAAAGTGTAGCGATGGGTAACGCTAGTAAAAAGGCAAAAGCTCATGCAAAGTATTTAACGGATGATATCAAAGAAGATGGGTTATATAATAGTTTAGTAATGCTTGGATTAATTAAAGATGATTAAATAAATCAACGATTGTTGGTTTATTTTTTTCTTACAAAATAAGTGATAAAATGTTAATATATTTAAAGGAGGTGTCGATATGATTGCGAGTATTTTAGTTGATGTAAAAGCAAAAGCTGTTGATCGCCCATTCGATTATTTAATTCCTGAAGAATTAGATGGAGTCATTGAAATTGGCCAAAGAGTATTGATACCTTTTGGACCTCGTTTAATTATGGGGTATGTGCTAGATATAAAAGAAAGTACCGAGATTACAAAAATTAAAAAGGTTTCAAAAATATTGGATTTATCTCCTGCACTTTCAAAAGAACTAATTGAACTTGGGAAAGAAATTAGTATTTACAATGTAGTTCCACTTGTCAGTATTTATCAAGCGATGCTTCCGGCAGCTTTAAAATCGAAATATTTTAAAGTGCTAAGAGTGAGTGATTTATCACTTTTATCACTGGATTTATCTTTAGTTTTCGGTAAATATAAACAAGTTAAATATACTGATGATTTAATACCATATTTAAAAGAAATAAAGAAAAATATTGATTGTAAGAATATAATAGTAATCTATCAGGCAAAACAATTAGCAAGAGAAAGATATATTAAGAAGATTAGAGTAATAGATTTAACGATTCCGGTTAAAGGGATAAAACAAGTTGCGGTGGTTAACTATTTAAAGGACTATCCAGAGATTTTAAAAACGGAATTAGTTAAAGATTTAAAAGTTGCTGATGCAACATTAAAATCTTTAATCAAAAAAGGAATAATTGAAGAAATATTAATTGAGAATTATCGTGAAATTGAAACGATTTATGAAGCATCTAATAAAAGAGTAATTTTAAATGATGAACAAGTTAATGTTTATAATGAAATAAAGGAATCCTTAGATACTAATGAAGTTTTTTTACTTCATGGTGTGACAGGCAGTGGAAAAACTGAAATATACTTAAATATCATTGAAGATGTAATTAAGTCAGGAAAAGAAGCAATTATGCTTGTTCCGGAAATTAGTCTTACACCAATGATGGTTTCACGTTTTAAAGGAAGATTTAAAGACCAAGTAGCGTTGTTTCATAGTGGTCTTTCAATTGGTGAAAAGTATGATGAATGGCGTAAGATAAAACGTAAAGAAGTAAAAGTAGTTGTTGGTGCTCGTAGTGCAATTTTCGCACCTTTTGAAAATCTTGGAATAATAATTATTGATGAAGAACATTCAGATACTTATAAACAAGTAGATAGCCCGACTTATCATGCTAAAGATATTTCTTTAATTAGAGCTAAACATTTTAATATTCCCGTAATACTTGGAAGTGCAACGCCAAGTATTATTAGTTACGCTAAGAGTATTAAAGGAATCTATCGCTTGCTCGAGATTACTAAAAGAGCAAATAATACTGTTTTGCCTAAAGTTAACGTTGTTGATATGAGTAAAGAGTTTAGAAAAGGAAACAAAAGTATCTTTTCTAAAAAATTGGAAGAACTTATCAGAGATCGATTACAAAAGAAAGAACAAATTATCTTACTATTAAATAGAAGAGGTCATTCTAGTTTTGTAATGTGCCGAAGTTGCGGTGAAGTTATTATGTGTCCAAATTGTGATATCTCTTTAACTTATCATGAATATGGGAATAGTCTTGTCTGTCATTATTGTGGCCATAAAGAACCTAGTCCTAGTGTTTGCCCAAGTTGTTCAAGTAAACATATTAGATTTATGGGAATTGGAACTGAAAAAGTTGAAGAACATATTATTAAAACTTTTGAGGGAGTAAAAGTTATTCGAATGGACCGCGATACAACAAACTTTAAAGGGGCTCATGAAAAGTTATTATATGAGTTTGAACATAACGGAGATATATTACTTGGGACACAGATGATTTCAAAAGGGTTAGACTTTAAAAGGGTATCTTTAGTTGGTGTTATTGCTGCTGATATGAGTCTTAATTTACCTGACTATCAAGCAATTGAAAAGACATTTCAATTGCTAACTCAAGTTTCAGGAAGAGCAGGACGACACGAAATTGAAGGTGAAGTTGTCATCCAAACATATAACCCAGATCACTATGCAATTCATCATGCGAAAACGCATGACTATCATTCGTTCTTTGAGGAAGAAATGCACATTAGAAAAATAGCCGGATACAGTCCTTACTTTAATCTTGTACAAGTAATAATATCTGATAAGGATGTTAAAAAGGTTTTAAAAGAAGGAACGAGGATAGTTATAAAACTAAGAAAAAATTTAAGTGAAGAAGTAATAATCTTAGGTCCGGTATTACCTAAGATAGCGCGGATAAAAAACATTTATCGTGCCCAAATTATTGTTAAATATAAACGAGAAAAAAATCTTGATAAAGTTTTAAAAGAAATTTATCAAGAGTTTAACGAAACACTATCAATCGCAATTGATAAAAACCCAACATTATTATAGGAGTGATTTTATGAAAATAGTATTTATGGGAACACCTGATTTTAGTGTCCCGATTTTACAAGCCGTTAATGAATTATATGGAGTTGATTTAGTCGTTACTCAACCAGATAAATTTAAGGGAAGAAAAAAAATATTAACACCGACACCGGTAAAAGAATTTGCAGTTGCAAATAATATTCCTGTCTTTCAACCAATTAGAATTAAAGATGAATATTCAGTTATTACTGACCTTAATCCCGATTTAATTATTACAGCAGCTTATGGTCAAATTATTCCCAAAGCATTACTTGACTTACCAAAATTTGGTGCAATAAATGTCCATGGTAGTTTATTGCCGAAATACCGCGGTGGAGCGCCGATTCAACGAGCAATTTTAAATAAAGAAGAACAAACAGGAATAACAATTATGTATATGGGTGTAAAAATGGATAGTGGCGATATTATTTCGCAACAGTCGATTGATATATTAGGTACTGATACTACAGCTACTTTATTTGAAAAATTGAGTTTAATTGGACGCGATTTACTAATCGAAACATTACCTTTAATATTTTCCGATAAAAATTCTCGAACTGCTCAAGATAAATCTTTAGTTACTTATGGTTATAACTTAAGAAGAGAAGAAGAATTGATTGATTGGGATAGTAGTTGTTATGACTTAGAGGCTAAAGTAAGGGCTTTTTACTCAGAACCAGGTACTTATACAACACTTGATAATAAAACAATTAAGATTTATAAATTAGAAATATTAGGCTGTGAAGATGCAATAAAATCTCACACTCAAAACGCTAATGGTGAGATAATAAAAATCTTTAAAGATAGCATTGGAGTCAAAATGGTTGATGGTGTGATTATTATTAAAGAAGTTCAACTAGTTGGTAAAAAAAGAATGAGTGTAATTGACTTTTTAAATGGAGCTGGAAGAAATTTAATAACTGTTGGTAAAGTCTTTAAATAAGCCAAATATATGGTATAATATATTTGATAGGAGTGATTATATGAGTCCAAGAGCATTGTTTTCACGAAGCGAAATGTTAGCATTAAACATTAAAGTGTTAAAAGAAAGAACAGTATCTGTCGAGGAAATTGCTGAGGTTGCATTTCGTCAACAGTCAAGATGGAGTCCAGACATTGAGATGTCAACTTGTATTGATTCTGTAGAAAAGATTTTATCATTAAGAGATACTTTTCACATATTACAACTTGGAGTTGAAATTGATCGTCTAACTGAAGAAAATTTAATTAGAGAACCTTTAAGACAAATCCTACACGAAGATTTGGGTATGTTTGGTGTGGATGAATTATTTGGTTTAGAGATTGCTGGATTATATGGAACTATTGGTAAAACAAATTTTGGTGATATTGACGTTAATAAACCTTTAGTTGTTGATCGATTAAATGGTGATGGGAAACATGGTGAGGGAATGTGTCATACATTCTTAGATGATATTGTTGGTGCTATTGCAGCGGCAGCTTCGACACGTGTTGCTCAAGTAACTAATGAAGAATTAGCTAAAAAAGATCCAACTTATGAAAAGATAAAGTTAGATTTATAATATATAGGAGTGATCCTAATGAGCAAAAGTGGGAAAAACTTAGATGATTTTTTTAAAAAATCAAATGAAGTAAAACAAACAGAAGAATTGCATAAATATATAGATGAAATCTCAGGCGGGATTGACCCTAACAAATTAACACTAACAGATAAGCTTGCACAATTTTTCAAAAATATTGTTGAGAAAATCGGAATCTATTATCCTGGTAGAGACAAAGAGATAAAAGAGAAAGAGGAAAAACAATCAGTATTCAGAAGGAAAATGCGCGTTTATTATCGTGTTTTTTTGCGTAAAATAACTGAAAAGTTTAATTTTGAGTCTGGTGTTGATATTTTAGACGATGTAAGTGTATTATATCGTCGAAACTTAGTTATTAAGAATATCCTTCTTATTACGAATATTGTTTTCATTATATTTACGATTATTGGTAACCAAAATCCCGATTATATCCTAATTGCTGGATTCGGGATGTTAATGTTAGCGATAAATACAACATTAAAAAGAATTATTCATGAAGAACCAAGAACATTACTTAAACAACAAATGGCGATGTATATTGGTAGTATTTATATTTTAGTAGCTTCATTCGGGGTTTACATTAAACTAGAAGCAAGTGCAAGAGTAGTTGAAATTGAAGAAATAATTGCAAATAATAGTTTAACAAATGAAATGTTGGAAAATGAAATAATGGCTAATGTGTTTCGAAGTTTTACTGACGCATCGATTACCCAAGCAGGATATGTGCTAATCTATTTTGCATTAGTAGTTATTGCACTTTATCAAGATGCAACGCTACTAAGAATTTTATTCAAATGGGTTTTAGTAGCAATGACGATTGTTCATATAACAATTTTATATCCATTATATGAACATGCTAGTTCATTAAGCGAGTTATACGATTATTTATTTGTTACGAATACAAATGTAACAATCGATATTATTTTAAGAACGATCTTATTAGTCGTATTTAATATTGCATTATATTCATCAGTTTCAATTAGTGAAATGATGAATAGTAAACGTAAAGTAGAATTAATCAAAAGACGAGATATGGAAATCGACTTCAAAGCTGTCGTTGGTGATGTGTTTGACGTTATTGGCGTTTTTAACGCTAATACAATTAATCAAAATAGAGAAGAAGCTCATCGCGTTGCTGAAATATCAAGTCGCCTCGGAGATGTACTAGGTCTTAGTGCTAATATATGTACTGAAATTTATGAGTATAGTGTTATTCACGTTGATAAGGTTAAATCATTATCAATCCTAGAATATGAGTCAAAAGAAGTATTGAATGAAAGAGATTATCAAGTAATTCGCGAAAAAACAATTTTAGGTTCAATCATTATCAAACGTCTTCAATTAAATCAAAAAAGTGAAGATATAATTAGATCTCATTTTGAAAAAACAGTTGATCCTGAATTTACGGAAAGAGCAAAGAGAATTCAAAGATCTCAAGAAGGTCAAATTATTTTACTTGCTGAGATGTACGATATTTTGAGACAAGCGAGAAATTACAAAAATAAGTTAAAACATAAACGTGTTATTGATCTATTAAACTTAGAATTTAAGGAATATTTTGAACCTTATATTCTAGATCGCTTTGTTAAATATGAATCAGAATTTGAAGAATTCTATGATAAATATAAATTAAGTACTATATAAAGAGGTGACTTAGATGAAAATCTTTGTTGATTTATTAACATTACTTGGAATATTAATTGTTTTCGCTATTGTTGTTTATCGGACTAGGCTAAAACTATTAAAGATGTGGAAAGTTGTTTCCATTAAAGAAGTTATTTTTCATAAAATACTTTTTGAAACAGTTTTATTGTATTCGCAAAATAAAGTTTTATTTAAAGAATATGATACTGATTTAATCTTTAAAAAATTAGCAAAATATCGTCGTAAAAGATTACGACACTTACTGTTAAAAGAAAGACAAGATCTTTTCTTATCTTTAAACGCGTTATTTCTTGAGATTGAAGAGCGAAATGAAGATAATTATCTAGGTCTAAAAAGAAAATTTAAGGACCTTCAAGCAGCAAGGAGATTATACAACTCTAAAGTTCTAATTTATAATCAAACAATTAGTGTCTTTCCAACCAGATATCTCGCAATTAAACTTAATTTAAAAATAAAAGAATATTTTGGATAAACGTCTTATTTAAAGGCGTTTTTTCTTTGATTTTCGGTAATTTTACAAGCGTTTTCATAAAAATAATAAAAACAGTTGCATTCTCCTTTTAGATATGTATAATAGGGTATGTAAAAGACTAACAGTTTAAGACGAAAATAGAGGTTTTTAATGATGAAGATTATTAAAAAACAAAAAACAAATATGAATTTAATGTTTGCCGTTATGAGTTTAAACGACTTAGTTTTATTTTTCACAAAAAATTACGAATATGAGGATGATTATTTCGCTAAGAAATAGTTGTCCTTTTCTAGTTTACTGGAGGGAATTATGAAAACGATTATAATTGGTGTTATTGGAGCAGACGTCCATGCAGTTGGCAACAAGATTATGGATTACGTGTTAACTAATGCAGGATATAATGTTGTTAATATTGGTGTATTATCTTCTCAAGAAGATTTTATTAATGCTGCTATTGAAACAGATGCTAAAGCAATTTTAGTATCTAGTTTGTATGGTCATGGGGAAATGGATGTTAAATACTTCCGTGAAAACTGTGATGAAGCTGGTCTAGGTGATATCAAACTTTATGTTGGTGGTAATATTGTTGTTGGAAAACAAGATTTTAGTTTAGTTGAATCTCGGTTTAAAAAAATGGGGTTTGATCGGGTTTACGGACCTGGGACTAAAATTGATGCTGCTGTTGAAGATTTACATAAGGATATTGGTTTCTAATGAATGTTTACTTACTTATTGACTTTGGTAGTACTTATACAAAACTAGTTGCTGTCGATTTAGATAAAGAAGTAATAATCGGAACATCAAAAGCATCAACAACGGTTTCAACCAACGTTTTAGAGGGATACGATAAAGCACTTGAAAGATTAAAAAGAGATCATCCTGAAATTAATGAAATTTCAGAATTTTCTGCATGTAGTAGTGCCGCTGGCGGATTAAAGATGGCGGCGATTGGCCTTGTTGAAGAATTAACTGTTGAAGCTGCTAAGCGTGCTTGTCTTGGAGCAGGAGCTATTGTTAATGAGGTTTTTTCTCACCATTTAACTAAAAGAGAAATTCAAAAGATGAAACTTGCTAATATTGATATTGTATTATTGGCTGGTGGAACTGATGGTGGTAATTCTGAATGTATTATTCATAATGCAAAAAAATTAAAAGAAGCCGATTTAAAAATTCCTATTTTAGTCGCTGGAAATAAAGATGCTAGCGATGAGATTGAAGATATTTTTACTGCAGGTAATATTGAACATTACATTGTTAAGAATGTAATGCCAAAACTTAAAATACTAGATGTTACAGAAGCAAAGAATGTTATTCGAAAGATATTCATTGAAAAGATTATTGAAGCAAAAGGGATTAAGAAAGCAGAAGAAAAAACTGGAGAAATTATGATGCCAACACCGGAAGCTGTATTAATGGCAGCTGAATTACTTTCAAAGGGATATGAAGATATGGAAGGTTATGGTGAATTAATGGTTGTTGATATTGGTGGGGCAACGACTGATGTTCATACAATTGGTGAAGGATTCCCTAAAAGAACAGAAGTTATGCTTAAAGGCCTACAAGAGCCTTTCGCAAAGCGAACTGTTGAAGGTGATCTTGGTATGAGGTTCAGTGCTAATGCATTACTTAGTCTTGTATCTGACTACGAATTTAAAAAATATTTTGATGAAGAAGATAAATGGGACCACAATATTTCTAAATCTTTAACAAGAAGAAAAGAACATGCTGATTTTATTCCTGAAACCCAACATGAACTTGATTTTGATAATGCGATTGCGAAGATTTGTTGTGATGTTTCAATAAGCCGTCACGTTGGTCATGTTGAAGTAGTTTATACACCCCTTGGAAATATGTATTATCAAACAGGTAAAGATTTATCAGATTTGAAATATGTAATCGGAACAGGTGGCGTTTTAATTAGTAATAAAGATGCAAAAATAATTTTACGACAAGTAAATAAAAAAAGTAATAAAGCACTTGAACTTAGACCGAACAATCCATCATATTTAATTGATCGTAGTTATATATTGGCAGCAATGGGATTGCTTAGTCAGAAATATCCTAAACTTGCACTTAAACTTATGAAAACTTATTTATTATAAGGGAGAATATCATGATACGAAATAAAAAAATGTCTAAAGAAGAATTTTTTAAAGTTAGAGAAGAAATACTTTCACAATGGGTAACTGGAAGTAGTCCATTACTAAATTTGCAAGATTCAATTAAACGATTAAAAGAAATACCAAGACATAAGAATTTCGCTTTGAAATTACGTGATGCAAAAGCAAAAGGGGTAACTTTAATTCAACCCCGTGCCGGTGTTGCGTCTTTAGAAGAACATATAGAATTAATGAAGTATTTAGAAAAAGAAGGACAAGCTGATTTTTTACCAGCGACAATTGATTCTTATACAAGACACAATAGATATCAAAATGTTGAAGATGCAATTAAACAATCTAAAAAACTGAATCGTTCATTACTAAATGGATTTCCTGCTGTAAATCATGGTGTTGAAGGATGTCAGAAGGTTTTTGACAGTGTTAATCTTCCACTTCAAGCAAGACATGGAACGCCAGATGCAAGGTTATTAAGTGAAATAATTCATGCTGCGGGATGGACTTCTAATGAGGGTGGAGGAATATCTTACAATATTCCGTATGCTAAAAGCATTGGACTTGAGGATACAATTAGATATTGGCAATATTGTGATCGACTTGTTGGATATTATCAAGAAAATGGTGTTGAACTAAACCGCGAACCATACGGTCCATTAACTGGAACGTTGGTTCCACCATCAATTTCAAATACAATTGCAATTATCGAAAGTATTTTAGCAGCCGAACAAGGTGTTAAAAATATATCCGTTGGTTACGGACAAGGTGGGAATATAATTCAAGATGTTGCAGCATTACAAACACTTGAAGAACAAACAAATTACTATTTAGAACTTTTCGGATATAAAGATGTCTTTATTACAACAGTATTCCATCAATGGATGGGCGGATTCCCTGAAGATGAAGCAGAAGCTATGGGGTTAATTTCTTATGCTAGTACTGTTGCAGCTCTAGGCAAAGCAACTAAAATGATAACTAAAACTGTTCATGAGTCTTTTGGGATACCAACAAAAGAAGCAAATGCTCAAGGTCTAAGAGCTTCAAAGATAGTTGTTTCGTTACTAAAGGAACAAAAATTAGCTAATTCAAAAGAATTGCAAACTGAAAAAGATATAATAAAAAAAGAAGTAGATTCTTTTATTAATGCGATAGTATATGAAGGTAAAGGTGACGTTGCACAAGGAATAGTTCGAGCATTTAAAAAAGGACTAATAGATGTTCCTTTTGCTCCAAGTCAACATAATGCTGGAAAGATTTTGCCAGCGAGAGATAATGATGGTAAAATTAGGATATTAGAATTTGGTAATTTAGCTCTTAGTGATGAAATAAAAGAATTTCATCATAACTTATTAGCTAAACGTGCTAAAGTAGAAAATAGAGAAATATCATTTCAAATGACAGTTGATGATATTTACGCTGTTAGTAATGGAACTTTAGTAGGTAGACCAGAATAACAAGGAGATATAGCGATGAAAATTACCGATATAATTTGCTCTAAATCATTGACTGGATTTTATTTTGACGATCAAGCAGCGATAAAAAATGGAGCAACAACAGATGGATTTAACTATGTAGGAACTCCAACAACAAAAAACTTTAAGTCAATAAGACAGAAAGGTGAAGCGGTTTCGATTATGATTATCTTAGATGATGGCCAAGTTGCTTTAGGTGACGCTGCTGCTGTGCAGTATAGTGGAGCTGGTGGACGTGACCCACTATTCTTAAGTGATAGCGCAATTGACACAATTAATACCTATATTAAACCGTTATTAATAAATCGTGAGATTAAAAGTTTTAAAGGAATTGCTGAAGAAATTGATAACTTTAGAATTGATGGAAAAAAACTTCATACAGCGATCAGATATGGTTTAACTCAAGCATTACTTGATGCGATTGCTAAAGCTAATAAAATTACAATGGCTGAAGTAGTCAGAAAAGAATACAAGATTACAGGTTTACCTTATAAACGTATTCCGTTATTTGCGCAAAGTGGGGATGACCGCTATAACAATGTTGATAAGATGATTATTAAAGAAGTTGAGGTATTACCTCATGCTTTAATAAATAATATTAAAACCAAACTTGGGTATAAGGGTGAAATTTTAAAAGAGTACATATCATGGCTTAGAGGAAGAGTTTTGTCGCTTCGAGCTAACCAAGATTATACACCAATATTCCATATCGATGTCTATGGAACTATTGGAACAATCTTTAATAATGATATAAATAAAATATATAAGTATTTAATCGAGTTAGAGGAAGTTTCTCATCCATTTATCATCAGAGTTGAAGGTCCTGTCGATACAGGAGATAGATTAGGGACAATGGAAGCATTAAGAGATATTACAAAACTAATAAATGATAATAATAAAACAGTAGAAATAGTAGCTGATGAATGGTGTAATACACTTGAAGATGTTATTTATTTTGCTGATAATAAAGCAGGACATATGTTACAGGTTAAAACACCAGATTTAGGTGGAATAAACAATACAATAGAAGCACTATTGTATTGTAATAAAGCCGGAGTTGGGGCTTACAGTGGAGGTACTTGTAACGAAACAAATATCTCTGCAGAAGTAACAACTAATATTGCGATTGCTTGTGGAGCCAGTCAAGTATTAGCTAAACCAGGAATGGGAACAGATGAAGGAATTATGATTGTTAACAATGTAATGAATCGTACTTTAGCATTAATTAAAAGAGGATGATGCTTTATGATTAAAAGTGCAGGTTCTTTAGAATCAAGTGATTGTTTAATCACAGTTAAAGATTCAAAAAATAAACTAAATAATATAGTCATTGAAAGCATTGTATTTGATCAATTTGGCGATCAAATACTTAAAGTAATTGATGATGTTTTAAGCATCAATAAAATTGAATATATCGAACTTATTTGCCAAGATAAAGGCGCTCTTGACTATACGATAAAAGCGAGAACTTTAACGGCGCTTAAAAGATTAAGAGGTGAATTATAATGAGCAGAAGCTATTTATTTATTCCCGGTAATACACCATCAATGATTCAAAATCTTGATGTCTTTGAAGCTGATGCAGTTATCATTGACTTTGAAGATAGCGTAATTGATTATGACAAAGACTCAGCAAGAGATTTAGTAACTAGTTTTTTAGAAAAATACAACTTTGATAATACATTACTATACATTAGAGTTAACGATGTTGAAAGTGATGATTTTTTAAATGATATCTTAAGTACTATTGATTTAGACATTAATGGTTACGTCTTGCCAAAAGCTCTTCCTAAAAGTGTTGATATATTAAATGAAATACTCGATCAGCATAATTGTAAAAAACATATCATTCCAATTATCGAATCTCCAATGGCAGTTTTAAGAGCAGAAGAAATTGCAGTCAAAAAAAATGTTTCTGCACTTTTACTAGGCGCTGAAGATTTAACTAAAGAACTAAGCATAAAGCGTACATTAGAAGCAAGTGAAATTCTTTTTACAAGGAGTAAAATAGTTTTAGTTGCTAATGCATATAAAATAGATTCAATAGATACTCCCTTTACAGATAAGGATAATACAGAAGAATTAAGAATTGATTGTTTAAATGCAAAACAATTAGGATTTACTTCTAAAAGTTTAATTCATCCAAATCAAGTTGATGTTGTTAATGAGCTATTTTCACCAACTATTGATGAAATTAATTTTGCTTTAAAAGTTATTGCTAAAAGTAAAAATGAAAACAAAGGTGCTTTTAGTTTAGATGGAAAAATGATCGATTTACCAATTATTAAAAAGGCAAAAAAAACTATTACAGAAGCAAAAAAATATAATTTAATTTAGGTGATATAATGAGGACTTCATTAAAACCGGTAATCTTAAATAGTCTTAATGACCTATACAAACAAGTAGATATTTTTAGCAATAAAAATATCTCTTTTCATCATCATTTACGTAATGGTGATTTTGTTGTTAATTTCATACTGAAAAAGTACTTAGAAAATAAAGTAAAAAAAATTAACTTATTTCCAAG
>JASFZA010000066.1:0-3862 GCA_045046715.1 Candidatus Izemoplasma sp. | reverse complement strand
GTATTAATTTTAATTGGTTGAAGATCAAATTCAATTAATTCTTCAATTAAAGCTTCATAATCTAATATCTGATCTGTATTTGTTATGAATTTAAACTTTTCATTATCAAGCGTATCTAAGCTAAAATTAACCCGGTTAATACCGGCATCTTTTAACTTTTTAACATTACCAATTAATAACAATCCATTAGTAGTAATTGTAATTTCATTTATTTCTTTAATTAGACTTATTTTTTTAATAAGTTCATAAATGCCTCTTCTAACAAGTGGTTCCCCACCAGTAATTCTTACTTTAGTAATTCCAAGTTCTACACCACTTCTAACAGTATCAATTATTTCTTCATCACGAATAATCTCATCGTGAGTCTTTAAATCAGTACCATCAGGCATACAATACAAACATCGTAGATTACATCGATCTGTGACACTTATACGGATGTAGTCGATATTTCTTTGATAATTATCTTTCATGTATAAGCCTCCTATTTAATAACTTCTCCAATATTATGGAAAACATATCCACCAATACTTTCTAGTGAATCGCGTAATTCTTTGCTTTTTAGTACTTCAATAAATTTTTGGTATGAATTTGTTTTTAGTGTTGATTTTAAAACAAGAAAATCATAATTCTCTTCTGCAAGTTTAATAAAGTCTAGGTCTTTCATATTCGCAACACTTTGAACAGCAAGTCCCGCGTCGTAATTACCATCTTTAATACTTGAAGCTACCATCATATGAGTTTGAAGTTCAAAGTCATATCCTTTAATATCAGTTTTACTGATATTTTCTTTTGCCAGTAAATAGTCAAGTAAGATTCTCGTTCCACTACCTTTTTGACGATTTACAAAATTAATGTCTTTCTTTGCAATATCAGCTAAAGACAATATGTTTTTAGGATTACCTTTTTTTGTAAGAATTCCTTGAATCCTTGAAACACCTCTTACAAGAGCGTAATCCTCATTTAAATATTTTGTTAATATATGTATATTGTATTCCCCAGTTACAGAGTCTAATATATGTACTGGTGCAATATGACATTCTTTTGCTTTAATTGCCAATATCCCACCAAAACTTCCAACGTGAGTACTTGATAAATGATTTTTAGAAGCACTTAAAATATTATCGATTTTATCGAGTAATATATCATGTGATCCTGTTGCAATCAATGATTGCTTTATTTCACTAATATTTTTAAGCAATGCTACTTCTACTGTATCAAATGCATTATATCCTTCACGATTTTTCTTAATGACAAATATCCCATCAGCCTTAACAAGGCTCATTGTTATTCCAGCCCCACGCACTAAAGGTGTTGCGATGTATTCGCCGTTTATTAGCCCAACTTTACATCTGATAAACTCATGACTTTTAAGTGATGAATAGATTTTTTTAGTAAGTTTAGCTTTAATAATTACAGGAACATCAGGTATTTGTTTTAAATACATTTCAATTAACGGTTTAACAACTAATTGAAATGCTAAATATGTTGAAACTGGGAATCCTGGAAGTCCAATTACAGGAATTTTATTAACCTCACCAATCACAACAGGTTTGCCTGGTTTTATTGCGATACCATGAGCATGAACTGTTCCTAACTTTTTAATGACAAGTTTTGTAAAATCTTTCGATCCAGCACTACTACCAGCACCAACAATTACCATATCGTAGTTTTTGGTTGCTTCAATTATTTTATTTTCAAGAGAACTAATATCATCTTTTAATACATTATCAATTATAGCTTCAACACCGAGTTCTTCTAGAGCACTCTTTGTATAAAAAGAATTAGAATCAATAATCTTTCCCTTTTTAAGTTCTGATTTATCACGAATAATTTCATTTCCTGTTGGAATGATTAATACTCGTGGTTTTTTTATTACTAACATCTCATTAATTCCACCACTAAGAAGTGCTGAAATATCAATACTTCTTATTTTATGATTACTTGAAATAATCATGTCCCCTTCAACAATATCTTCACCAATAGGTCTAACATCTTGAAAAGGTCTAACACTTTTAATAAGACTAATTGATCCATCGCTATGCTCTTGAATATCTTCAATCATAACAACTGAATCAAATTCTTCAGTCATAACATTTCCCGTATTAACGTATTTAAAATCCCCGACTTTAATAACAACAGGATTAGTTTCACTTGCAGAATACGTCAGTACTGCATTAAGTGCAACACCATCCATAGCGCAGGCGCTAAAGTATGGTGAACTAACATCAGCGTAAACTGCTTTATATGTAACTCTATTTAACGATTGAATTGTGCTAATACTTTCAAAAGATGTTTGAACATTTAATTGTTCAAACATAGTTGTAAGTAATTCAGGTACTTCATCTAAGTCAATTGTTTTTAAATAAACGTTTCGTTTCATCTAATCACCTAATCTATAAACTTTAACTACCATGTTTGCTAATGAACCTTCACTTAATTCATCGATAATGATATACCCACTTGCTTCTTTTAAGGAATTAATCATTCCTGATTTAGCGAATAAAGGAATAGCAATTAACTCGTTTTCCTCATTAAACTCTATTTTCACTAATTGATATAATCTTCTTCCAGATACACTATGAACATTTAGTGTTAACCGTGCTTCGATGTATGGTGTTGGGTAGATATTATTAATATTATATATACTATTAATAATATCATTTATAAACGTATTTAACACAAAGAATGCACTTGTTGGTTGCCCAGGCAACCCTAAAAATAGTTTGCCATTATACTTTGCAATAATTGTTGGTTTACCAGGTTTGATATTTATTCCATGAACAAGGATTTCTGCCCCAATATCTTTAAGGATAGCGAGGGTGTAATCTTTATCCCCAACACTACTTCCCCCACTAGTAATTACGACGTCTGAATTTTCAAATCCTTTTAAAATATATGCTTTGTAATAATCAAAATTATCGCTAATGATTGCTTTATCATTTACAGTTATAAATTTATTTTTTAATAAATTTTCAATAGTATATGTATTAATATCTCTAATTTCACCAATCTTTAAAGTAACCTTGTTTTCAACAATCTCATCGCCTGTTGAGATTAGTGTAACATCCAATTTCTTATAAACAGAAATCTTGTTAATCCCTAAAGATTTTAAAGCTCCAATTACTAAAGGCGTAATTAGAGTATTCTTTTTAATAACAATACTACCTTCTAATATATCAGTTCCTTTTCTTAATACGTTTTCATAGATACTAACACTTTTATTAATAATAATTTCCTCACCAAGTGTATCAGTATTTTCAATCATCACAACACTATTTGCCCCACGTGGTAAATGTCCACCTGTTGGTATATAAACGGTATTGTCATCTTTAACACTATACTTACTAGCCTCACCCATTTCAACAGAACCAATGTTGATTAAGATAGCTGGCGTTGCACTTGATGCAAGTTTCACACTATTAAAATCAACCGCATATCCATCAACAATTGATCGATCAAAATGCGGAACATCTTCAGTTGAATAGATGTCTATTGCACAAACATAGTTTAATGCATCTTCAACTTTTATATTAATCTTTAAAAGATTATAACTACTAAAATTATCATTGATAATTTTAGTAGTTTCTTTAATTGTTTTGACGATAAACATATTGACCTCCAAGCGTTAATGATCCATCAACAAGTTCATTATAAAACGCTTCATTATGACTAACTATAATAAAGTTTATCGATGACTTTAAATCATTAATAATTCGTTTTAATTGATGAATTGAATCAACGTCTAAATAACTAGTTGGTTCATCTAAAAGAACTGTATCTGGTTTAAAAATAATTGCCCGAATAATTGAGACTTTCATTTTTTCTCCAGAAGATAAATTCTTTGCGTTTTTTTTAAGTAAAT
>JASFZA010000065.1:0-4232 GCA_045046715.1 Candidatus Izemoplasma sp. | reverse complement strand
AATGTTTGTTAACTTAAGTTATAAAAGTTTGTAGTAAAGAACTTTTTGTTATATTTGACACGATAATGAAAAATAATTCATACTTAAATTAACAAGATATTAACTAACATTATTAATAAAAAATTATTTATACGTAAGTAAACTAACATTATAGGAGTGAACCAAAACTTTAAAAGATTGTTATAAACAGGTAAAATTAAGTTTTATTTAGTCTGAAAAAATAACAAAAAGGAAAAAAGAAATGCAAAAAGAACAAGTTAATCAGGAAAAGAAATTAAGTGAGATCATTGGGAAGAATATTAAATCATATAGAAAAGCTTTAGGATTTACTCAAAATGATTTAGCAAAGTTTCTAAAAGTATCAAGTCCAATGATCACATATTTTGAGCAAGGTACGAGAGAAGTAAATATGGAAAATTTACAAACGCTTGCTGATCTTTTTAATATTGAGTTTTCAGATCTTCTGGAAGAAAATGAGCATATAATAAACTTAAATTCAGCAGTAGCATTTAAAAAAGATAGCTTAACAAAAAAAGATTTAAGTGCAATAGCAGAATTCAGAAAGATTGTGAAAAATTATATCAAGTTAAGTGAAGAATGAGCAAATCAAACCATATTAGCACAACAGAATTCGCCACTCATTTTAGATCAACATATGGGTTAGGTAAAGATGAACCTTTAAACTTAACTCAGTTATTGTATTCAATTGATGTGATTACAGTATTTAAACCCTTGTCAATAGGATTCTCTGGTATGGCTCAACAAACAGGGAAATATAAGTTCATGCTTATAAATTCAAATCATTCTTTAGCAAGACAAAACTTTACAATTTGTCATGAATTATATCATCTTTTTTACCAACAAGAATTTAAAACTATGTTATGCTCAACTGGGCATTTTAATAGAAAGGATGGTGTAGAATATAATGCCGACTGTTTTGCAGCTGATTTAATTTTACCAGATTTTGGAATAGTCAAGGAAATACCATCAGAAGAACTTCGATTTAACGCAATTACATTACCTACTCTTTTGAGAATAGAACACAAATTTCAATGTTCCAGATCCGCTTTATTATTTAGATTAAAAATTAAAAAGTTAATTGATAAAGAATTTTTTGATTCGCACAATAAGAATATACAAAGAGGAGCTGCTGAACATGGATATACTACGAATTTGTACAAACCAACCAATAAAAAAATTGAAGTTGTGGGGAATTATGGTGACAAGGCCCGGCAAAAGTATATTAGAGATAAAATTTCCGAATCTCATTATATATCATTACTACAGGATATTGGAATTGATTTAGATGAAAATATAATTGATCATGTGGAATAACTTAGATGATCTAAATAAAAAGATTTTAATTGATTCTGATGTCATTAGACATTTTATAAGAGGCAGACAAATTGATATTCTAAAAAAGATTTTCACAGACAACCTTTATATTCTTAGTACAGTTGAAAAAGAAATTAGTCGAAGTAAAAAAATTAAACCCGAAGTTATAAGAATAATTAATAACGGAACATTAAAAAGGATGAGATTTCCAACAAACCCTAAATTCATGTTGGAATACGCAGAATTGATAAAGAGATTTGGAGAAGGAGAATCGGCTTGTATGGCTGTTGCAAGATACGATGACGATATTATCGCCAGTAATAATTTAAACGATATTAAAGAATATTGTAACCTTTATAAAATTTCTTACTTAACAACAATAGACATATTATTTGTTGCTTATAAAAGAGGAATAATGAATGAAGCAGATGTAGACTATTTCTTATACTTCAATATTACAGGTGCAAATCCAAGTAAAATACCTTTCCCCACACTTGCGGAGTTTATTTCTACGAAACCTGCAATTTGCGATTTATATAGAAATGCCGTTTAAAAATTAAAGTCGTTCCGCTAAGCGGAATTTACAATTCCGCTTTATCAATTGGAAAAATTTGCAATTTTTAATTCTTAAAAAATTAATAATGCCAAACATTTTATTGAATTACAAATACTATCAATAAAAATAGCGTCATTACAAATGCCGCTTAGCTGGGGGCCTCAGCGTGGAGCAATATTTGTTGTTAACGGTGTTCCTTATGAAGATAAAATTAGTAATGTTAACTGGATTAATCTTAACAATGTAAAACAAGTAAAAATTATTACAAGTCCGGGTGCTGCACTTAGGTATGGCTCAAGCTATAGTGGTCTTATTGAAATAACTCTCTTAGAAGGGAACGAAAATATTAACAAACACGTTAATATTAAGAATGATGAAAATCTTTCTGTTATTAAAGGATATAAAATTAGCAGACAATTTTATTCCCCGGATTATTCTTCAACTATTAATGAGCAAGAAAAAACCTTTGACTCAAGATCAACGCTCTATTGGAATCCTAATTTAATTCTTGATAAATCAGGTGAGCAAAAAATTACATTTTTTAATGGCGATAAAAGAATGTTTTATCAATGCAAACTTGTTAGTGTTGATGGTTCAGGGTTAATTTGAGAACAAAAAATTACTTTTAGGGTAAATTAGGATATTTGTTTGTCCCAATATAATCGGCAAAACGAAAAGTATAAAAAATTTATTCCAGAAGTATAATTTTTCAGCAATATAAACCCTCTTCTTACAATAAGAAAGTCCATGTTAATAAGTATGGCAGTATGTTAATAATATGTGTAGTGATTTCACTACAAAAGTAGTTGAAATCAATATCAAAAAACCTTTGAAATTACAAGTCAATACCTCTATTATACATTGATTTTCAAAGAATACATTGCAAATGTAAAAACTTTCAGTCCCTTAAATAGCCTCTAAAGGCATTGATAAAGGAGCTTGTTTTTTTGAAAAACTATGTAACTTTGTAGTAAACTTACTACAAACTCAGTTTATGAATATTACTATAAATCAACTACAAGCTCTAAGAAGTCTTTTAAGCAAAGAAGATCGCAAGAACATTGGAATGCACACAAATTTTTCACATCGCACTGTTGACGCTGTATTGCAAGGTGACAGAACTAACGATAACATTGAACAATATTCTTTTATTGTTGCTAAACAAAACTTAGCAAGGTTAAGCAATGTTATTGCAGATGTAGAGGCTAAGAATATTATAAAGGTTATATTTCCTGAATTCAGGAAGTATAAAGAATCCGCTGCATGGTCAAACGATAATGCATACAAAAGATACATTGATGTTTATTTGCAATTATCTCATAATAATGTCAAAGAACCAGATGAGCTTTGGGGTTTAATTTGGAAAGATTATAAAGACATTATCCATTACACATATTATTGTATTGATCTATTTGTTAGACTGCTAGGTATTACTGATGAAATCGCTGTAAGATTTTATAATAAGAAAATACAAGAAATCTAACTTTCTTATATATCTTTGCATTGTCACACATTTTTTAGTAAAGCCAAGAATAAGAAACTTGGGAGGGGTCTACCCTTCGGGTTAATTCTTGGCTTTTGCTATGATGATGTGTGACAACAAGACCCCTCCCTCTTATTTAAACGCTGTTTAAACAGTGTAATTCATCACTATCCATTCTTTTTGCTTTCTTCGCTTAACCTTACTTGCTGAAATTGTTCGGGTAACTTCTTTTAATTGCCATCCATTAGCAGTAATATATTTCTCAAGTACTTCATGAGGAAACATAGTAAGCATAAATTTACCTTCGACTTTTACTAGCACATCAAGCAAACTAATAAAATGCTGTTCGTTATAGCCATTATAATGACCACAATTTGTACCTACATAAGGAGGATCAACAAAATGAAAAGCGTTAATTGAATCTCTTGAGTTGATTATACGCAAAGCATCTGTACACTCAATTTGAGTATTCTCAAGTCTTTTGGCTACAGCTTTAGCAATTGCAAACTCTTTTGCATTACACAGCTTCTTAACTGTTGTATTTTTAGACTTATCATAACCATAAGAGCCATCCAACTTGCTTGCAAAAGATGTTTTGCTTAAATACCACAATGCCCATGCACGTTTAACCTGACTAAAATGCTCTGGTAATTGATAAATCATTTGAGCATATAAATGCAAATTACGACTATGAAGAGTACTTTCAATTTCTTCTTTTAATTCCTGAGAACTCTGTTTAAATACTTTATAGAAGTTGATTAACTCACCGTTAATATCGTTTATGACTTCGACTTCAGAAGGTTCTTTTTCAAAGAAAAGAGCAGCTCCTCCACAAAAAGACTCTGTATAAGTCTTATG
>JASFZA010000064.1:0-7984 GCA_045046715.1 Candidatus Izemoplasma sp. | reverse complement strand
CACAAGAAATAGCTTTAGCACTTATACCTGAGTCAACAAATGTGCTACTATTAGTAGTCGTACCGTCTCCTAATTGACCATAATTATTTCTACCAACACTCCATACAGTATCATCTGTTTTAATTACTGCTGTGTGATTATCACCACAAGCAATCATCTTAACCTGATTAATAAAAGCAGTTGTTCCATCAGCATTTACAACACTAACTGTAAACCCTTCACCTGTATCACTTTTAAAAGTATCACCTACTTTAACATCTACTTTTTTATTATCAATAAATACTTCAGTAGTTGTTGATGTTTTAGTGCTATCAATTACATCCTCATAGGCTGTTGGTGTAACTACTCCACTACTTGTATCAGTACCAGCAGTTTTATATAACTCATTAGCAATATTCCCTGCATTATATAATAATGTTTGGTCAGCTACTGCTGGTACATTTAACACTTGAACAGTAAACGTAGTTGGTGCTGAAGCAGGTAACCCACTTACAGTATCTTCAGCAGTTACGCTTATATCATAATTAGTATCAACGTCTACACCATCAAGTGTCCATGTAATAATATCATCTGTTCTAGAAACACCCCCAAAAGGAACAGTAACTACGTAAGTAAATGTAGCATCATAATCAACAATTGTAATAGTAGCACTAGTCCATTCATTAGCACTAGTTGGCCCACTAAGTGTAGGTGATGCTGTTTGATTTGCAGTTGTAAATACTTCATTACCGTAAGCACTTGAATATGTACTACCATTAAATTTAGCTCGTAAATAATACTGTGTATCAGTAGATAAATCACTTGTCAATGTTATACTTGTCAAATTTACAGTATCATTCAAACTTTCAAACACTATATTGCTAAAATCTGCTGTAGTAGAAACTTGCCAATCAGTACTTACATGTGTATCAGTACCGTTTATAATTGTAAAAGCTGATGTATTAAATGTCGGTTGTAAAGGAACATTAGAAGTTCCACCACTAACAGTAACAATAGGTGTTTCAACATAAATATCAGCAGTAGTTAAACTTATAACATCACTCCATTTACTTAAGTGATTATCACTTCCATATCTAACTCTTACATACATTTTTGTAAGTGGGTTGTTCCCATAACTAGGAGACCAAGATGTAAAATTTGAAGCTCCTGTAAATGAATCTATAATATTAATAAAATTAGAATCAGTTGACAATTGCCATTCTACATAATCTTGAACACCATTAAAAGTTATTACTGAACTAAAACTACTTGCACTTATACCACTATTAAAATCTATTGCACCATCAACAGGAGTTGTAATAGCAGGTTTATTTACTACTACATCAACTGTTTCTACAAAGTCTGAATATTTACTCATTATTTAATTCTCCAATCATTATCTGTATATACTAAAGCAAAACTTGCATTTTTAGAATCAACAACCATGTCTTCTTCTAATCCCATTATCGTTTTGCCATTTCTTAAAATATTTAAATTATACAAATCGAAAGTTCCTTTTGCATCAAGAAACTGTACATTAGAATTTTCAATAGGTGAAGCTGGTAAAGTCACATTAACTGGTCTATCTTTATTAGGTGTAACATTAACAATGCTCATTAATGCAATGTCAACAGTTGCATCAAAAGGAACACCTGCAATTTTAGCAGTTAACAATAATGCTATATCAGAATCATTTGTAGCTTCAACATCATTATCAATTATTACAGAAACTAACCCATCAATAATATCAGCAGTTGTATCAGAAGAAACATTTGCAGTTATAGGCGTTTCTGAAATATTAGTTATTGTAGTAGTAGTTCCATCTACAGCAACTGTTTGAGGCACACCTGGTGTTTCGGCTGTTATCGTAATTGAATCAACACCGTCAGATACGCCATTTGAGATTCCTGCAGCCAAACCGTCAGCAATTGTAGCTACAGTGTCAGTTGCATCAGCAGTATAACTATAAACAACACCATCAACTTTAATTGCATAAACATCACCATCAACAGCTTCAACAATAGTTATTTTATTAACTTGTGCAACTGGTGTTGCTGAAGTATAAACATAATCATTACCATTAATAGTAACTGTATAATCAGTACTATCAGCTAATACAAAATTATCAACTTTATCAACTTGTGCTATTGCTATACTAGTATCAACTGATAAATCATCACCACTTTGTGATTGATAATCATCTGATATATAAACATGTCTAAAGCCAGTTGTAATAGTATTCAAAACAGAAGCAACAGCGTTACTAATAGGTTTATCTAAATCACTAGTATTATCAACATTACTAAGACCAACATCATCTTTAGTCAATCCTGTAGGTGTATTTATAACAGGGGATTCTAATGTTTTATTTGTAAGTGTAGCTACAGCTGAGTTTTTAGTAGCATCACTAGTATTATCAACATTGCCAAGCCCAACTTGTTCTTTTGTTACATTATGTGGATTAGATAAATCATCAATATGTTGTTGTAAATATTTTGAATTTCTAAGTTCTATAACAATAGTATCAATATCAATAGCCATACCAATAGATGTGCTACTAGCATTAGCATCGGTTGATATAACTAATTTACCTGGATTAGTTTTATCAATATAATATCTTTCATTAATAGTTAATGTGCTTAACGTTTTGAACACATAAACGCCAGATATGTATATCATTAAATTTTCAATATCAATAATTCCTATTGCTCTATCATCAAAAGCAGGTTCGTACTTACCAGTTGCATCGTTCAGATAGACCACATCATTTTCAACAACACTTGCACCGATATCAGTCGCATTAGTAATCTTAATATTTAATCTTCTTACTTGTGTATCAGCTGCACCTGTATCTAACAACGTTGCAAGGTTCTTTAAACCTCTGTTTAATGTTGTCTCAAGGCTAGGGTGGTTCGACCCTACCATTTGCTCGAAATATTCAATGTAATTTAACTGTGAATCAATCGTTCCCATTATATACCTTTTTATAAGTATTTAAAATTTAAAAGATTTTCGTTATTAAATATCAACAAATCTAGCATACCAACCTTGAAAATTAAAATTTCCATTCTTAATTGCTGTTGTTTTATATCTTCCTTTATAATTAATTTTTATATTTTTCGTGTAGCATTTAGTTAAATAAGATGTAGGTAACCCATTCTCTTCACATATAGAAACAAAATTACCATGACATTCAAACGTTAATTCATCTTTATCATTGTAGATATTAATTTTTCTTGCTGAACTACTTTTACTACCTTTTCGTGATTCACCCATATTCTTTCTAGCTTCTTCGCTAAATTTTATACCTTTGTTAACTCCTACTAATTCACCACTTAAATATCTAGGGTCATCCACACTCACGCTCATAGACACACCATTTTTATCTTTAACTGTAACCATACCTTTAGTATGCCCTACTAACTCACCACTTAAATATCTAGGGTCATTAATACTCACAGTGAATTTGGTACCGTTCTTATCTTTAACAACAGCAATATCTTTTTTCGAATCACTTATTTTCTTTTTATGTTCTTCTGTTGTTATTCTACCTTTATTAACACCGACTAATTCGCCAGTATCTAGTCTAACATCACCACTGTTGACAATTATTCTATTTCCATCTTTATCTCTAACATTAACCATACCTTTATTAACACCGACTAATTCACCACTTAAATATCTAGGGTCGGTGACATTTACACTAGATGTATTTCCATCTTTATCTCTAACATTAACCATGCCATATTTGCCACCTCTTCCACCATTATCATTATTGGTCAAATTCTTTCTTCCAATGTTTGATATTAATTCTATTTCATTTTCATAAGCTAAATCTTCATCATCAGTATAATTAAACATTACTATATAATCTTCCATGTTATATTCTTCGGAAAGTATTTTATTTATAGTATTGATTTTATGTTGATTTCCATCTGTTTTATTACTTTTGGCTTCTCTTATATGACTTAAGTAGCGTTTATCAGTTCCTTTACCAACATAAAATGGTTTGTAAAGAAAAGACATATTAAGTCCGTCATAAGTGTATTGACCTGGTTTAAGTGGGTTTAGATATACGTAGTTGTAGAATGTTTTCATTTTTCAATTCCTTTTTAAATAGTTATGTAGGACAGCTTGATTTTATCAATTCCGTCAAGTTTTTGATGTATCCTACTACATCAAATTACTACATCTTCTATACTTTTAAGTATTTAAAATTAACTTATACAAACGAATATTTTATAATCCAAAATAAAACTATTTTCTTTTTGTCATCTTTTATTATTGAAGGAAATGTCTTTCTTGAAAATAGTTCATTTGAACCAGCATCTGTAAATAATCCTGCCTCATTAAATACATTAACACCATTATTACCATTACCATCACTATAATCTAATGTCCATAAATATTTGATATATTTATCACCAATACTATTAACAATTATTTCGGGTGGAGGAGCTGTATAAATTTCATCATATAATGTAGTATCACCAACATTAACTGTTTGTAATACATTGTTTACCACTCCACCTTTACCTAATTTTAATACATTAAGTTTATAGGTAGGGTCACCATTTGTTAGCAAATTAACTATAATATTAAAACTACCATTTACTATTTTATTTTTACCTGTATATTCTGATATTTTATTATCATTATCATCATAAATAGTATATCCAAATATACCTTCCAAATTAAACATATCTTCCATTAATTTTCTCCATCTAAATAATAAGTTTGAATAAATTCGTTATTTATTCCATTTGCCAACATTGAATAATTAGCGGTTATATTTCCATCAGCTACATACTCATTACTTGCAACGATAGGTATTGCACCACTTGGAATTTTACTTAAAAATTTAGAACTATTCCAATCACCTTCTATAGTTTCAGTAGTTGTCCATTTCGTATCTTTATACCATGTTTTTAAATTGTCCACCCCATCACATAAATAAGAACCATCAGCAATAAATCTTCCATCAGCAATAATATTTTCTTTATCTATATATAATCTTGAAGGGTCAGTCAGTAACCCAACTATTTCATAATATAATGAGTCATCACCTAATATTCTATCTGTTAAAAATATGTTAGGATATAATAAATCATCATAAATAAAATCCCCTTTAGCAGTAGGAATTGGAAAATTTGTAATTTCACATATCATAAATGTATCAGTTACAATTGTAGTATCTTGAACCATTAAATAATAAACTTGTATAAACTCTTCATGCCAACCAGCTGGATGACAAAATGGTTTTACATAAGTATGATATACTTTTTCATCTAAATCCGCTTCAACTATATAAGAAAATAAATCATCCTCAATTACATTAACATATGTTTTGTCAAAACCTTCTGACTCCAAAAATGCTATATTTTCTTCATAATATTTTCTTTTATTATCTGTAAGTGTTGGGTCTTTTAATTTTATTAAATATTCTTGATATTGATTTCCAACATTTGGAAATATATACATTAATAAATTTATCAAAACATTATATATAAATGGTGTTCCTTTCTTCAACACCAATTCTTTTGAAATATTTAACAAATCTTTAGATTCAAGAAAATTCTCAGTTGATTCTAAATTCAATGTTTTTAGATATGTGTCAAAGTACAATTTCATAATATCATTTGATTGAATTTTATCAGGGTCAATTATATCAAGAAAAGTTTGATTTATACTAGTTTGTACTTGTTCAATATTTACTAAAAACGCACGAATCATATCAGTAAACTGAGGTGCCTCAGTTCTGAATGTTTGAGGTACTATTATATCAACTAAATCCTCTAGCTTTCTTTGTTTTTTAATATCAAAATTATACATATGTTATATTACCAAGTCTTATATACGAATTATGTAACAATTTAACATTAAAATAAGGATTATAATTCATATTCAGTGAAAAACTATCAGTAAACGAATTTGAAAATGAACCATCAATATATAATATTGAATTATCAATATCAAAATATCCAATTTTAGTGATATCATAAAAAATATCTTTTTTATTAATATCATCATTAGAATCAAGATATGCTGCACCAGTTGTTATATTCAATCCATTTAATACTGCATCAAATGTTATGTCTAAATCACTATCAGCTTCATAAGTTCTAATCCATCCATTTATATAATACGATATTACATCTTCATTATTATCAGGCATTGATATTCTATCATCACCTTTAGTTAGATAATAACGTTTTGAACTATTAGGAATAAAAATCATCAATTGTCCTAAATCATTCTTATTATTAATAAACATTTCTTGTGTTATTAAAAGCTTAGGTGTTATTTCAACAAATGTAGAAGCATCTTTATTAATAACAAATACATCTTCAATAATATTAATTATTTTACTTTCATATAAAGAAACATTAAATTTACTTAAATCATCAATAAAATAATTAGTTATATTATTAGTAATAGTTGATTGTTTTGTTAATACATCTGGTATATCACCAAGTAATTTGATTTGTACGTCAACATCAATATATGACGGATGCCAAAATACTCTTACAGTTGATGTTATCCTTTTTGATGTTAATAAATTCAATAATTCAGCTTCTTCTAAATTATCCAAATATCTTTTATTAGTATCTTGTGGAATAACAGAAAAGAATATATGTCCAAGTTTTTGTGGGATATGTGATTCACCACCCCATGCCATAGCAGTATTTACTAATGAACTTTGTTCTAGTAATGAATTGTAGTCAACTTCATTAACGACTCTATTTCCTGCATTATAGAATAATGGAGCATTTGTCTTTACTGAATCATTTGATTCTTCATCTTGTCCGCTTCTTGATGCTGAATTTACAATTATATTAACATCAACTGGTAAATTATTATTATCATTTAATTTTGTTGTTAATGAACATGCTGATAATCTATTAGCTTGTGTACCATTAGATTGGATAAATTCAAATTTAATCTTATCACCAATTTTAAATGAAGTACCATTACCAGCAAAAGATGTAATTATATTTACCCATCCAGTATCAACATCGTAATCTTCATAAAAATAATTTTTACCGGTTTCTAATTTTAATAAACTATCAACTTTTGTCCATGTTTCGGTCCAAATAGTAGAGCCTATATATTGAACATACATTTTTACTGAATTATTTTCTATATTCTTATACGGTAATACAAATCTATCACTACCAACTGTTAAATCAAATAATAATGATGGGTCAATAGTTGAATCTATATTTACACCTTCTATTATATCAAAAGTAACAGATGGTGAATTATATGTTAGTAATATGTCAGAATCATTATAAAATGTAAAATCACCAACAGAAAATTCTGATTTTTTAGGTATAGTTATTGTTTGTCCTATTGTTAAAGGATAATCAACAGTAATACTTTGTTTTGATGAAATTGTACGAGTAATATTATAACCAAGCTGTTTTGCAATTTGTATTATATTTTGTCTGATTGATGATAAAGGTAATATAGTTTCATTAGATAGTAATGCATGAGTAGCATTGACATTCTGTATAGCATATGAAATAATATCAACTAATATAGAAATATTAGAACCTTGATAATTGATATCAGTAATAACATCATTATCAATTAGATATTGTTTGAATGCTATTTTTATCTTATCAATATCTAAATTATCTTGTCCATTAGGAGATATAAGTGTTGTTGCCACAATTAAACCTTTTATAAGTATTTAAAATTAACTATTCCAAGCTATTGATTGTGCCTTTAATACATTTTTTATTTTAAACACTAATGAAGTATTTGGTACCTTTATAGGATTCATTACATCTGTATTTGTGATAATATATGTATGTATAAAATCTTTATAATTTGAAATAAATAAAGGGTCTGTTCTTGCAGACGAATCACCTAATAATAATACAGCTTTTTCAATTGAAGTTTTAACATCATTATTTTCTTCTAAGTAATATAAAATAATAGTTTCTTTCAATTCATTATTTTGTTGTAATGTATTAGAATCATATGTAAGTAGTAAATC
>JASFZA010000063.1:0-3602 GCA_045046715.1 Candidatus Izemoplasma sp. | reverse complement strand
AATTCTATTAAACTAATAAAAAATATATGCAAAATTTTAAAATCTTGTTATTTAATCAGCTCTCTGATATTCCTCATCTCTTTATTTGGATCAGTATACCAATTAGAAGCAAACACTCGGTATATTTTCCAGTTTCTGGCATTCAGATATTTCTCTTGATGGAGTAAATCTCTTCGTGAGTTTGATATAACAGATTGATTAACATCGCAAATTATTCCTAATTTATAAGATGCTGTTTCTTCGTCGTAGATCCCGATACTAATAGTATCTGCCCCAATTCCAAGTGACGTTCTTACGATGTAGTTATTCTTTTCTAATCTTCGTTTTATATCAATAATTAAGTCTGATAATTCAACTTGATTAGCGGATTCACTACCTGAATGAAGTTTAGCTAAAACTTCTTTTGCCATTTCAGGTTTATTGTTAGAAATGAAATAACAATATCTCATATAATCTTTTAAAAGTTTTGGACCGGTACTTTTTAAGTCTTCAACTTTTAATTCTTCAGGATATAGTGATGACACAAAATATATTTTTTGTTTAGCTCGACTAATAGCTACATTTAATCGATTTTGTCCACCTTCATTATTAAGCCAACCAAATCTTCTTCTAATAAATCCTTGCGGGTCACGTGCGTACCCCATTGAGAAGATAATTATATCTCGCTCATCTCCTTGAACATTTTCAATGTTTTTGATGAATAGACTAGTATCTTCACCTTCATCTACTCTAAACAATTCTTTTTCAAATTGTTTTTGGTAAACACTTCTTTTAAATAGTTCTTCATCAATATGGTTTTCAATTAAATCTCTTTGAGTACTACTAAATGTAATAACCCCAATTGTTTCATTATTCTTTCTATCTCTAAATATTTTCTTAATCAGCTTCACAACTGCTTTAGCTTCTTCTTCGTTTTTTCTATTTTCAAATATGCCATCTTTAACATGAATATATTCAATTGGTGGTTTCTCACAATAACTTTGATTTGGTGAAACTATTAATCTACCTTCGTAAAACGCATAATTAGAGAAAGCAATTAATTCTTCAAATTTAGAACGATAATGGTAGTTAAGAATAGTTTCATCAAATTTATAGCGTGCTAAATCTAGCAAACTCTTAGCATCCATTGAAACATCTTTAAGTAGTTTATCTTCATAATACTCATCGTCATCTTCTAATCTACCGATTCCAAGACTAGATGGACGAAGTTGTTTCGTATCCCCAGCAATTACAACTTTTTTAGCACGATAGATTGCAGGAATCCCTTTTTCAACGTACATTTGGGATGCTTCATCAAAGATTACTAAATCAAACATACCATAAACTAAAGGAATGATTGCACTTACTACTTCAGGAGTCATCATCCATATTCTAACATTATTCATTAATTCCAACTGGAACAGATCAATAAACGCTTTAATACTAATTTTTCGGCTACTTTCTAAAATCCTTTTAACATCCATAATTCGTTTCGAATTAGAAAAATCTAATGCATGTTTATATAGTTCCATTTCAAAGGATTCAATAGTGACTTTTTTCTTTTCATCTAATAATTGATTTAATTCTTCAATCTTTTCTTGATACTTTTCAAAAACAAATAAATATTTTTGATTTTTTGATTTTATTTCTTCTAAATACCCTGTGAAAAAAGCATCAAATAAATAATGACGATGTTTAGCAATGTCTTTAACATTTTTTAGTAATGGATTATTTTGGAGCATATCTAAAAATAATAATTCATTTTTAGTAAGTTGAGCATTTTTTGATTGTTGTTTATTTAACGTATTAATATTCTTTCTAATATATTCATGTAATGAACTGTCCTTTAAGAGCAGCTTCATATATTTACCATCAATTGATTTTTTTCTAGTTAAAAATAGCAGTTTTTTAAGATTGTTTTCAATAAATTCATTTTTAAGTTTTTTTCTTTTGAAGTATCTTGCCTTTGCGCTCTTTGATAAATAATTATCATAGATTACACAAAACTCTTCAAACTCAATTTTATTACTACGACTAATCTTTGTTTCTAGCTTTTTTAATAACGGATACTGCTTAACTATTTCAGCATATCGTAAGTAATCATTTAAGTGATTGTACTTATCAAATGTTTTCTCAATAGCGTTAAGATTTTTAAATACTACCTTGCCATAAACGTCTTTAAACATTTGGTGGATACGTTTCGGACTTAATTCATTTATTACATCTTTGTCTTTAACATACCGTACATATAATTTATGAATTGGTACGTCTTGAATTGATTGATTATATAGTAAATCAAGGGATTTATCCATTGTATGCAATAATCCCTTAATTTCTTCTTCTAGTTGGTATACATCATTGTTTAATGTTCTTTGTGGTGGTGTTGGATTAATAAAACTTCTTAACTTGTGATAAAAATCTTGTTTGTTCTCTGAATCATCAATAAACATTGCATATTTTTTTGTATTATTAAGTCGCGAATAAATCACATCTAAAGCAACCTTTTTTTCACTGACAACGAGAACATTTTCTCCTTTGATAATACTTGAGGCAATCAGACTTGTTATTGTTTGACTTTTACCAGTTCCTGGTGGACCCCAAATAACTAATTTTTTCTGTGTACTTAAAAGATCAATTACTTTTTCTTGAGCGTAATTGATTTCATTAATATATGATAATTTAGTTTCATTAACTTTTTCACTTGAATCTGTATAAACAACGTCTATTTCTGGCGCAAATAGATTGCTTTCATCAATTAGCCCTTCAAGTAATTCATTATATCGACTTGAATCTAAAATTAAGCTTATATCTTTTTGAATCATTGATGAATAAAGCTTATATCTACCGATAGTAACAAATTCTCTTAATGTAAAAACACCTTTTTTTCTTTTTACAAAATCGTCTTTTAAATCGCTTTTATAGTTTTCAAAGTCAAAATTAATTACATCTTGTTTGATATTAATTCCGTTCATTCGGTAATACGGAATTACAATATCTGACAGTGTCTTTTTATTAAAACTACTGATGAATGGAACATTTGAATCAATTTCATTTTTTTCCATTTTTGAAGTCGCAAGTAATAAATCACGGTTATAGATAATATCTTTATCGCGATCTTTGACAATACTAAACTGATGTTTATTTCGCTTTAGTTTTACTGGAAAATACAGTAATGGAGCTTTAATTGCAAAGTTATCTTTTTTAAAGACACCTTCAATATACGGATAAGCAAGATAAAAATCATATGAGCCTGTTTCTTTTTCATTTTTATTAGTTTCGCGATATAACGTTACAATATGTCTTTCAAGTAAATCGCCTTTACTTAGTGAATCAAATTTAAACTTAAGCGTACTGATTTTACTATTAATAAGAAAGGCTTTTATATCTTCTTCAATATTTAAAAGGCTAATATCAAAACTAATTCTTTTTGATATTTTACCCATATATAAATTGTGATTTCTTCTTGATATATTACTCAATCTATCTTTATAGTGGTCTAAAACTTTATGAGCACTCTTTGATACTTTTACATCTTTAACAGATGCATTTTGGTGTTTTAGGATTATTTTTAAGAATCTTGAAGAATAGTCATCCATGAATTTTTTTCCAATTCCTGATATCGC
>JASFZA010000062.1:0-14538 GCA_045046715.1 Candidatus Izemoplasma sp. | reverse complement strand
AACAAGAAATTTATCAAATTGATGACTTAGTAAGAATGAATAAAGAGTATATAACTCACGATAATCAAATTTATCTTTTGATAAAGATGCATAAAAGAAATCTCCAGGACTAATTCCCAGTTTTTCACAAAAAGTATATATCTTCTCTTGTGAAAGTAAATGTTCACCACTCATATATCTTCTATATTGTCTGTCGGAACATATTCCATCACAAAGATTGGTTATAGTGATTTTTTTTTGCCTTCTAATATCATCTAATGTATATGCATATTTAATTGAAAAATCATTCATAGTTAAACTCTTTCTAAAACCGGACCCCAGAGGTCCTATTTTTTTTATTCGAAATGTATTATCATATTCACAAGGAGGGGAATATGAAAAGAAAAATAGCGGCGCTAACTTTTATACTATTATCTATTTTATTTATTGTTAACTTAAAATCAACTGATGTTGCAGCTGAAACATGTACAATAGAAGTGCAAGGGATAACAATACCTGTACCTTGCGACTAATCTATTATACATAAAATGATAATAATATACAAGAATAGCTAAAATGTAGATTAAAAATCTGCATTTTCGCAATGATGTTCTCTTTGAAAGGAATGATTTTTATGAGTGTTGAAGAAATAGTATTATTGGAATTAGATGGTTTAAAAAAAACAATTTGCGATTATACAACTGATAATTACATTAACAGTTATGCGGACCAGTTGACGAAACTTCATTACCCAGAAGATAAAAGAAAATTCAACTTATTAGTAGAAAGAATATATAACTGGTATGAAGAAATTATGCCACAAATCGAAGCTGATGAATACGTTCATAATAAAGCAGCGCATATTAAAAGCTATAAAATCATTTGTGAACTAGTAAAAAGGATTAACTAGCAATACTTATTTAACTTATTATATTACTTCTTAGCATATACTTTTAGGAAATGGACCGGATAAGCCATTAGAGTAATTTAAATAGCGGATTTAGGAAGAAGACAAGGAAGAATACTCAAGGTATTCTTCCTTGTTTCTATGTAGTTTTAGTTTGTATGAGAAACGAAAGATTAATTACTTTGTTATAACTTTCCTTTTATGATATATAATTATAATTGATGTTATATCATAGGAGTGATATCTTGAGAAAACAACTAAAGGTTAAAAAGTACAACCCTGAGTGGGCTTATGAATTCGACGTAATAAAAAAAGTTTATTTACGTTTTTTGTCAAAGTTGGATTTAGAAATCCTCCACGTCGGTAGTACATCGATAAAAGACTGTTATGCTAAACCAATAATTGATATTGATGTTGTACTAAAGAATTTCTCTGATTTTGCAGAAATTAAGGAATTATTTATAAGTTTAGGATATATCCATGAAGGGAATAAAGGAATTAAAGATCGTGAAGTTTTTACTAGAAAAACTGAAAGAGTTCCACTTTTTAGTTCTAACACATATAAGTTTTGTCATCATGTATATGTGTTGCCTGTCGATTCACTTCCGCTTAAAAATCATTTATTGTTTAAAGACTATTTACTAGCGCATCCACAAGAGATAGAAGTATATGGTAATCTAAAGCTTGATTCGCTTAGAAAAGGTCTTACAAGAGAAAAATATGCTATTAATAAAACGGAGTACATTATGGGAATCTTAAAAAAAGCAGGATTAAGTGAATTTCATTTAGAATTAATAAGAAAAGAAAATACGTAATTTTTTTTAGATTTTTTAGTGTATAATATATATAGATAGATAAAGGAGCGATATTATGTTGATTATTAAAAACGCTAATCTAATTACAATGGCAGAGTTTAACTATGTTAAAGGTAGTATTGTAGTTGATGGTAAGAAAATTATTGAAGTAGGACCTAAAGTAGATTTAAAAAAATACAAAGGTGCTGAAGTTATTGATGCAAAAGGAAAATACGTTACTCCAGGACTTGTTGATCCTCATTGTCACATTGGTGTGATGGAGGAAGGAATCAGGTTTGAAGGAAATGACACTAATGAGATTAGTGGACCAATTTATCCTGAACTTCGTGGGATTGATAGTATATATATGAAAGATATGGCATTTGATTATACTTATAAAGCAGGGATTACGACAGTTAATACAGGTCCAGGTAGTGCTAATGTTATTGGTGGTACTTTTACAGCAATTAAAACTTTTGGAGATACTGTTGAAGAAGTTGTAATCAAAGAAGAAACAGCAATGAAAATGGCATTAGGAGAAAATCCTAAAAGAGTTTATGGAACAAAATTTCAAAATCCAGGAACAAGAATGGCAAGTGCTGCATTAATGAGAGAATGGCTTTTCAAAGCTAAAGAATACCATAAAAAATATAATGATTTTTTAAACGGTGTAAAAGACGCTAAAGAACCTTCATTTGATATGAAGCTACATTCCTTAATGAGAGTATTTGATGGAATGATTGTTAAGATTCACGCCCATCGAGCAGATGACATTATGACTGCGATTAGAATCTCTAAAGAATTTAATTTAAACACAACAATTGAACATGCAACAGAAGCTCACTTAATCCATAAACAAATTAAAGAAAGTGGAATTAAATTGATTATCGGACCAACACTAGGAATGGCATCAAAATATGAGCTTGTAAACAAAACATTTAAATCAGCAGGGATTTTAGCTGCTAACGATATTACCTTTGCTATAATGACTGATCATCCAGTAATAACATTAGATACAACATTAGTTCAAGCTGCCTTGTTTATTAAAGAGGGATTAGATCCTCACAAAGCTCTTGAAGCTTTAACGATAACAGCTGCTGAGTTAAATGGAATTGAAGATCGAGTTGGATCTTTAGAAATTGGAAAAGATGCAGACATCGTAATTTGGGATGGAGAAATCTTTGATATTATGACCCGCACTGAAGTTGTAATTATTAATGGTAAAGTAGTTCATAAAAAATAATCTAAAAATGCATACAAAAAATGTATGCATTTTTCTTTTTAATATGGTAAAATGTAAGCGCTTGGTATTTCTAAAAATTATCAATATGTCGAGGTGAAATAATGCGAATTAAAAATCATCCAATTTTAACTTTTGAAGAGAAAAAGAAGTTAAAATTTTTATTTGATGGGAAAAAAGTTTTTGGATTTGAAGGTGATACAGTAGCATCTGCACTTCATGCTCTTGGCGTAAAAGAGTTAAGCCGTAGTATTGAAAAGAATCGACCGCGAGGTTTTTATTGCGCTATTGGAAACTGTGCTTCTTGTAATATGATTGTTAATGGCGTTCCTAATGTGAGAACATGTGTAACGTTACTTAAAGAAGATATGGATGTTAAAACGCAAACTAATCGAGGTGAACTATATGCTCACTAGAGATTTAGTTATTATTGGTGGTGGACCTGCTGGACTTAGCGCTGCAAAGGTTGCAGCTGAAGCAGGACTTAACAGTTTAATTATTGAAAGAGATTTCAAACTTGGTGGTCAACTAATCAAACAAACCCATATGTTTTTTGGATCAGAAAAACAATATGCAAAAACAAGAGGAATTGATATTGCTGATATCCTAATTAATGATTGTTTAAACTATTCAGATAAAATTGAGATAATGAAGGATGCAACAGTAGTTGGTCTTTACCGAGATAAAGTAATTACGGTATTACAAAATGAAAAGTATATTAAAATTCAAGCAAAAGCAATTATTGTTGCTACTGGTGCTAGTGAGAAGTTTTTGGCATTTGAGAATAATGATTTGCCGGGAATTTATGGTGCTGGTGCTGTTCAAACATTAATGAATGTTTACGGTGTAAAACCTGCTGATAACGTTGTGATGGTAGGTAGTGGTAATATTGGTTTAATTGTAAGTTACCAATTGATTCAAGCTGGAGTAAATGTGATAAGTGTGTTAGAAGCTGCACCAACAATTGGTGGGTATAAAGTTCATGCATCAAAACTGAAAAGACTTGGTGTTGATATTTTAACTTCACATTCAATTAAAAGAGCAATTGGTGATAAGTTTTTAGAGAAAATTGTAACTGTTAAATTAGATGAATCATGGAATGAAATAGATGGATCTGAAGAAATTATTGATGTTGATGCTGTGTGCATTAGTGTTGGGTTAAGTCCACTGGGTAGTTTATTGAGCATGATTGGTGTTGAAATGTTATATGTTAGTGAACTTGGTGGTTTAGTACCAATGATTAATGATGTACATGAAACATCAATTGATAATATATTTGTTTGTGGAGATGTTTCAGGGATTGAAGAAGCAAGTTCGGCAATTGTTGAGGGTTATTTAACTGGGTTAATTGTCGCTGAACGATTAGGGTTTAAACATAGTGAGTTTGATGTACTTGAATTGGATTTTCATCAACAACTAACAAATTTAAGAAGTGGGCCATTTGGTGAAAAAACCAGAACCGGCTTGCAGAAAATAGCGAGGTAACTTGATGTTAAATAAAGATGGAGTGGCAAGTTTAGAACTTGTTAAGTCAAGGTTTCCTGATGGAGACTATTTAGTTAAACCCTTAGCTATAACTGAATGTTATGAAGATATACCTTGTAATCCTTGTAGTACGTCTTGTCCATTTGATGCGATATATATTGGCAAAGATATTAATACCCAACCAAAAGTAGATTTTGATAAATGTACCGGTTGTGGAATTTGTGTTTATAACTGTCCTGGACTTGCAATAGTTGTTGTTAAAGTAATTGATAATAAAATTGCTCAGTTTAAGATTCCTTACGAACAATTACCTTACCCTGTTGCTGGTGAAGTATGGAGCGCTGTTAACCGTGAAGGCAAAGTAATTGGTCAATGTAATATAGAAAAAGTAAGTCTTTCAAAAAGACAAGATAAAACAGCCTTAGTCCAACTCAATGTTAATAAGAAGTACTTATATGAGTTTGTGACAATAAAGGAGAAATTATGAATAAAAACGATATTATAATATGTCGCTGTGAAGATGTTTCACTTGAAGACATTCATAACTTAATGGACGAAGGTTATACAACTTTTGAAGAAATAAAAAGAATATTAAGAATTGGAATGGGTCCTTGTCAATCCAATACTTGCGGGACTCTTGCTCAAAGGGAAATAAGTAAATATTTAAATCAACCACTTGAAACAATAAATACGCAATCAGTTAGACCTTTAATAACTGGTGTGAAACTAAAAGCAATTGTCGAGGCTCAACTTGATGAAAGATAACATTGTAATTATCGGTGCTGGAATTAGTGGAGCAAGTATTGCTTATAACCTAGCAGCAAAAGGTGTAAAAAATATTATCGTGGTTGATAAATCGTATATGTCTAGTGGTGCAACAGGCAGGTGTGGCGCTGGAATAAGACAACAGTGGGGAACTAAAATGAATTGTATGCTTGCTAAAGCAAGCGTTGATTTCTTTGAGAAAGCACAAGAGATTTTAGGCTACCACCGAGATGTAGAATTTAAACAAGAAGGCTATTTAATTGTAGCTGTTGATAAAAAAGAACATGATACTTTTGCTAAAAATATTAAATTACAAAATAGTTTAGGAATACCAGCTAAACAAATTACTAAAGAAGAAGCAAAAAAGATTGTTCCACATTTAAATATTAATGTTATTGAAAGCGCAACATTTTGTCCAACTGATGGACATCTTAATCCGTTTTTGATGACTGATGCATATTATCATGCAGCAAAAAAATTAGGTGTTCAATTCTTCTTTTATGAAGAAGTGAAAGATATAGTTGTAGAAAAAGGAATAATAAAAAAAGTAATTACAACAAAAAGAGAAATAGAAACAAATCGAGTAGTGAATGCAGCTGGAGGATATGCAAAAGAGATTGGTGATTTAGCTGGTCTTGATATCCCAGTCTATTCAGAAAATCATGAAATTCTTGTGACTGAACCAATTGAATCAGTCCAAGGACCTATGGTAATATCGTTTGGTAAAAATCTCTATTGCCAACAAGTACCTCATGGTAGTTTTATTATGGGACGAAGTGGTGAATCAGTTGAAAAAGGGCATGACATATCATCAACTTGGAATTTTCTAGATAAAATGGCAAATACTGTAGTAGAGTTATTACCACCAGTTGGTAATTTGCGTGTAGTAAGGCAATGGGGCGGCAGTTATAACGTTTCTCCAGATCGTCAGCCAATCATTAGCGATGTGCCAGAACTTGAAGGATTCTATTTAGCTTGTGGATTTAGTGGTCATGGATTTATGTTTGCTCCGATGACAGGATTACTATTAGCTGAAATTATTTTAAAAGAAGAAACAACAATTGACATTACTGATTTACATATATCAAGATTTGATAAAGAACAGACTACAGAGTATGAAACTTCTGTAGTATAAAGGAGGAATTATAAATGGCAATTTATTCTTATAAAACCGAACCACTTGTAGATTTTTCGATAAAGGAAAATCGCGATAAGTTTCTTGAAGGTATAAAAGTAGTTGAAGCTTATTTAGGGAAGGAATATCCGTTAATTATTGATGGTAAAAAGATTAGATCAAACAATCTTTATACATCAATAAATCCAGCTGATCATTCACAAGTGATCGGAAAAATTCATCAAGCAAGAATTTGTGATGCAGATCTTGCAATAGGAGCTGCAGAAAGTGCATTTAATAAATGGCGTAAAGTTCCGGGAAAAGTCCGTGCTGATTTACTATTTAAAGCAGCAGCAATAATTAGAAGAAGAAAATTTGAATTTAGTGCATTAATGACGCTTGAAGCAGGAAAACCATGGGCAGAAGCTGATGCAGATACTGCAGAAGCTATTGATTTTTTAGAATATTACGGACGACAAATGTTAGAGCTAGAACGAGTAGATGATAAAATCCAGAGTCGACGTAATCTTGAAAGAAATCAATATCACTATATTCCCCTTGGAGTAGCAGCCATAATTACACCTTGGAATTTCCCGCTAGCAATATTAGCAGGAATGACGTGTGCGGCAATTGTTGCTGGTAACACAGTCTTGTTAAAACCTGCGATTACTACACAGGTAATAGCTTTTAAATTTATGCAAGTTTTAAAAGAAGCTGGATTACCTGATGGTGTTGTTAATTTTATCCCAGGAGACGGTCCGGAAATTGGTGATTACATAGTTAAACATCCAAAAACTAGATTTGTATCATTTACTGGTTCAAAAGCTGTTGGATCGTTAATATATGAAAATGCGGCAAAAGTAAGAGAAGGACAAATTTGGTTAAAACGTGTTATTGCAGAAATGGGTGGTAAGGATGCAATTGTTGTAGATCGAAAAGTTAACGCTGAAGAAGTGGCTGAATCGATTGTTAAATCCGCTTTTGGATTTAGTGGTCAAAAATGTTCAGCTTGCTCAAGAGCAATTATTCATGAAGATTTATACGATGAGGTTTGTGATTTGATAGCAGAAAAAACTAAAAAGTTAACAGTCGGTAATCCAATTGACTATAATAACTTTATGGGGCCAGTAACAGATCAAAAAGCATATGATAAAATCACATCATATATTGAGATAGGTAAAAAAGAAGGAAACTTAATTGCTGGCGGAACAAGTACTAGCAATGGAGGTTGGTTTATTAAACCTACTGTCTTTAAAGATTTAGATCCAAATAGTAGGTTAATGCAAGAGGAAGTATTTGGACCAGTATTATCTTTAACAAAAGTTAAAGACTTTGATGAAGCATTAAGTGTTGCTAATAATTCAATTTATGGATTAACTGGTGGAGTGTACACAGTTAAACGTGAAAATATAGAAAAAGCACGTGAAGACTTTCACGTGGGGAATCTATATTTTAATAGAAAATGTACCGGAGCAATTGTTGGATACCAACCGTTTGGTGGATTCAATATGAGTGGTACTGATTCTAAAGCTGGCGGACCAGATTACTTGATTTTACATATGCAAGGAAAAACAAGTTCTGAAATGTTTTAATATATCAAAAAATTAAGGTTCGTTTAACATAAACGGACCTTTTTTGTGATATAATGGACGAGAGGTGATACTAATGAGTATGAATGTTGCTGTAATTACATGTAGTGATAAAGGTTCAAGAGGTTTAAGAGAAGATACTTCAGGTGCTTATATCGTAGAATTTTTAACTAATATGAAATTTAATGTAGTTGAAAAAGTTATTATTTCAGATGACTTAGATACTATTAAAAAAACGATATTACATTATGCAGATGAAATTAAAGTAGATTTAATAATCACAACTGGAGGAACTGGTTTTTCACCAAGAGATAATACTCCAGAAGCAACGCTTGATGTAATCAAAAGACATGTCCCAGGAATTAGTGAAATGTTAAGAGCAGAAAGCTTTAAAGTTACAGACCGAGCTTATCTATCTCGAGGAGTTTCTGGTATAAGAGATCGGACACTAATAATTAACTTGCCAGGTAGCTTAAAAGCGGTAAGAGAAAACTTAGATGTATTAGGTGATGTTTTAGGTCATGGATTAAAAATCTTAAAAAATATTGATACAGAATGTGGTATATAAAAAAAGTGCTTTCGCACTTTTTTTATTTGACTACTTAAATTATAATAATGAAATACGATGTTTATTTGTGTAGATATTCATCTTATTTCCACGAGTAAACCCGACAACAGTAATTCCAAGTTGTTGTGCAAGTTTTATACTTAAACTAGTTGGTGCACTTCTTGAAATAATAATACTTATTTTGGCAAGAGCACATTTCAGTAAAATGTCAGAAGATATCCTACCACTAGTTAATAAATAAACTTCACTTGAGTCTATATTATTTTTCATTAAGAAACCGACAGCTTTGTCAACAGCGTTGTGTCGTCCAATATCTTCGAACAATTTAGTCTGTGAATTATGGACTATTGAAACACTGTGAACTCCACCAGTTTCTTTAAAAAGAATTGACTCATGGTTAAAATTTTGGATGTATTCAAAAATCTTTTTTGTACTTATTATTTTATTATTTGTAAGTGTAGAAATAACGAGATTATCGAGTTTTTCCTTTATAATAGGTGATGCTCCACATGCGCTTGATAAAATGTCTGCTTTATGTTTAGAAAACTTAATTGATTGATCAACTAATATCACATATGCTTTATGCGCTTTTAAATTGATTTGCAAATCAAGAACATCAGTAACTTTAGAAATTAACATCTCAGCATTTAGAAATCCATATATCATAAACTCAATATTTTGTGGTGTAATCATTAATGTGATATACAGTTCTTTATTTATATACAAAGATAATGGATATTCTGTGACAACTTTATCTTCAATTTCAAATTGTTCGTTATTAACTATTTTATCCATAGTTATTTTTTGATAGGGACAAGATAAATCTGTAGTTATTTCATATAATTCAGATTCTTTATTTATATTTTTAAAAATATTATTTTTTAAAAAAGAAACAAGATCTTTTTCTTCGATGTAGGAACTATTTAATCTATTGACCATTGTCTGAAAACCGAATTTTTTATTTGTAATAAATTCTTCAATTCTTGGGGTAATTGTTTTTTTGTATAATGCGTTGAATGGTTCAATATATCCGTTATGTTTTGCAACATAAGCATCATGGTTATCGATTTTTGTAACTAAGTACTTTATAAAATCAGGATCAATATTAGGCATATCACATGCAATAACAAAACTGTACTCAAACTGACTTGCTAATAGTCCGGCATGGAGACCGATTATCGGTGTTTTGCCATTTAAGATATCGGTAGTAATCACAACGTCTTGATTTTTATAATGCTCTGGATTATTAGTTACAACAACAACTTCTTCAAATAATGAATTTAAAGTTTTTATTTGAGTATGAACAAGATATTTATCTTGGACTTTAATATACTCTTTATTATACTCCATTCTTCTAGATTCTCCTCCAGCAAGAATGATCGCAGATAGTTTATGTTTCATAATTAGTCACTCCTTAAATAAGTTAAAAAAAGTTATCATGTAGGTATTATATCACACTGACATAATGAAACAAATATAAGGCAAATATTGTGTTTAAAATCAATTTAAATATCGGTTGTTTTTTGATGTTTTTAATGTTATTTTTTTTATACTAAAAAATAATAAAAAAATATAAAAATACAGCTTTTCATTCTATATAAATATGATATAATAACAATGATGAAAGCGTTTTTATTTTTTATAAAAGGAGAACATAAAAAAATGAATGATAATTTTACCAAAATGATGAATGTAGTTGTGAAAGATAAGCCAGAAAAAGGCTTTACGTTAACGAAAAAACCGATACCTAGTGAACTTAATAATGATGAGGTTTTAATTAAAGTCCATCATGCTAGTGTATGTGGAACTGACTATCATATTTATAAGTATGATGATTGGGCTAAATCACGACTAAAGTTACCTTTTACTGCAGGACATGAATTTAGTGGTGAAGTTGTAAAAATTGGAACCGATGTTGAACGAGTAAAAATTGGTGATATCGTAAGTGCTGAAACGCACATTATTTGTAATGAATGTGAATTTTGTTTACGAGGTGAAGGCCATATTTGTGAAAACACAAAAATCATTGGTGTTGACACTGATGGATGTTTTGCTGAATATGTAAGAATTCCCGCAATGAATTGTTTTATTAATAGTAAAGATGTTAATCCTTTACACTTATCAGTTCAAGAACCTCTGGGGAATGCTGTTCATACAATGGCTCATTTTCCAATTGAAGGAAAAACTGTTGCTGTTGTAGGCTGTGGCCCGATTGGATTAATGGGTGTTAATGTTTCAAAAGCTTATAAGGCATCAAAAATAATCGCTATTGAAATTAACGATTACCGTTGTAAACTCGCTAAAGAATTAGGCGCTGATGTTGTTATTAATCCACTAAAGGAAGATGTTGTTGCTCGTGTGTTAGAAGAAACTGGTGGACGTGGTGTTGATGTTATTGGTGAATTTAGTGGAAATAAAACTGCTATTGAACAAGCGTTTAAATATATTAAAGCTGGTGGTGGGATAAGCATTTTAGGTATTCCTACTAAAAAAGTTGAAGTTGATTTAGCGACAGACATTGTTTTTAAAGGAATAAGTATCTACGGTGTTGTTGGTAGAAGAATATATGAAACATGGTATCAAGTGAAAGATTTAATTGATAATAACAGATTAGACTTAGACAAAGTTATTACGCATACATTTAAAATGAATCAAATTGTTGAAGCTTGTGAATTGATGGGAACAGGTAATAGCGGTAAAATTGTAATTATTCCGGAGGCAGACTAATGAGTATTCACGATTTAGGTTTTTTAAAAGATAAAATTGATCAATTAAAAGTAGATGGAGTTTATCGTGAATTACCGATAAACTATGGTCCTTGTGATAATGTAATTGTTTTAAATGGAAAAAAGGTTATTAATCTTTCGAGTAATAACTATTTAGGACTTGCAAATCATCCGCGGGTTAAACAAGCAGCGATTGACGCGGTTAATAAATACGGAGCAGGAGCAGGAGCGGTTCGGACTATTGTTGGGAACCAAGATATTATTGGTGAACTAGAAGATATCTTAGCAGAATTTAAACACGAAGAAGCAGTTATGTGTTTTCAGTCAGGTCTTAACTGTAATATTGGAACAATCCAAGCAATAACTGCAAAAGGTGATTTAATTATTAGTGATGAACTTAATCACGCATCAATAATTGATGGCGTTAGATTAAGTAAAGCAGATAGAGCTATCTATAAACATTCAGATATGGCAAGTTTAGAAGCAATATTAAAAGAAAGAAGAGACAACTATAATCAAGTGTTAATCATTACTGACGGTGTTTTCTCGATGGATGGAGATTTAGCTAAGTTACCGCAAATAGTTGAATTAGCAGAGAAATACAGTGCTTTAACGTACGTTGATGATGCACACGGTAGTGGAGTGCTCGGTGAAAGTGGTCGGGGAACGGTTGACTATTTTAATCTTCATGGTCGGGTTGATTTCATTATTGGAACATTAAGTAAAGCAATTGGCGTTGTTGGTGGGTATGTTGCGAGTAAACAAGTTACTAAAACTTGGTTACATCATCGTGCTCGTCCATTATTATTCTCAACAGCACTACCACCAGCAGCAACAGCTGCTGCAATCGAATCAGTTAAGATGTTAATGGAAAGTGATGAATATACAAATAAATTATGGAGTAATGCAAAATACTTTAAAGAAAAACTAAGTAAACTAGGGTTTGATACAGGACGTAGTGAAACGCCGATTACACCGGTAATGATTGGTAATGAAGCTGACACGATGGCATTTAGTAAAGCGTTACTTGATTCAGGGGTTTATGTTTCTGGTATCGTATTCCCAACCGTTCCATTAGGTAAAGGAAGATTACGTTGCATGATTAGTGCGTCTCATACAATTGAAAATCTAGATTTTGCAATTTCACAGTTTGAATTAGTTGGTAAAAAAATGGGGTTAATAAAATGATTGTATATAATAAATTAGTTAGAGATAACATTCCTTATATAATTAAAAAAGAAGGAAAAATCGCAAATATTAGAATATTAGATGATGCTGAATATTTGACTGAAGTCAAACACAAATTAGTTGAAGAAGCAAAAGAACTACTAGAAACTAAGTCAAAAGAACAATGTATTAACGAACTTGCAGATGTTTATGAAGTTTTAGATCAAATTTTAATGACTAATAAAATAGATATTCAAGATATTGAAAAAGCTAGAATTATTAAAAATAGAGCAAAAGGTGCATTTGAAGATAAAATATTTTTAGAAAGTGTTGAATAGAAACAGCCTCTTTGCGAGGCTGTTTTTTTAAGGTTATCATTATAACTAAATACTTATTTAGAAAAATTATGATTTTGCTAGATTTTTTTATAGATAAGCGTATATTAGAAGTGAGGAGGCGTTTAGATGAAAGTTATAGTAATAGGTTGTACTCATGCAGGAACAGCTGCGGTACTTAATATAAAAAAATTAAATCCAAATAGTGAAATTGTTGTATATGAAAGAAATGATAATATTTCTTTCTTATCTTGTGGTATTGCGTTATATGTTTGTGGTGTTGTAAAAGATAGTGATGGATTGTTTTATTGTTCACCTAATGAGTTAGAAGAGTTAGGTGTCGAAACTAAAATGATGCATAATGTATTAAAAGTTGATATTGAAAATAAACTTGTTCGAGTAAAAGATTTAAATACAGGTATTGAAAGTGATGATCATTTTGATAAACTTGTCATAGCGACAGGGTCATGGCCAATTATTCCAAAAATTAAAGGAATTGAATTAGATAATATATTATTATCAAAAAACTTTAATCATTCAAATGAAATTATCCTGAAAGCTAAAGATGCACAAAACATAACAATTGTTGGGGCTGGATATATTGGTGTTGAACTTGCTGAGGCATTCGAAATCCAAGGTAAAAAAGTAACGCTAATTGATGCTAGTGAAAGAATAATGTATAAATATTTAGATAAAGAATTTACTAGTCTTGCTGAAAAAGCATTTACTGATAAAGGAATTAAGTTAGCTTTAAGCCAAACTGTCAGTGAATTTATCGGTGAAGATAATAAGGTTAAAAAAGTTATTACTTGTGAAGGTACATATGATACAGACCTTGTTATTATGTGTGTTGGGTTTATACCTAATACCGGACTTGTAAAAGGTCAAGTAGATATGATGGCTAATGGAGCAATAGTGCTTAATAACTATATGGAAACATCGGCTAAGGATGTCTTTGCATGTGGTGACTGTGCAGCTGTTTATTTTAATCCAACGAAGGAATACAAATATATTCCCCTTGCGACAAATGCAATTAGAATGGGAACACTTGTTGGAAGAAATATCAAAAAGAGAACAGTTCCTTATATTGGTACTCAAGGTACATCAGGAATTAAAATATATGACTTAAGCATTTCTTCAACAGGTCTAACTGAAGAAACTGCTAAAGAAGCAAAAATAAATTATCGTAGTGTAACTGTAAAAGATAACTACCGTCCTGAGTTTATGCCGACGTATGATGAAGCAATATTAAAAATAGTATTTAATATTGATACTAGAAAAATTATTGGTGGACAAATATTATCACATATTGATTTAACCCAAACGATGAATACACTTAGTGTAGCTATTCAAAAAGGGATGACAGTAGAAGAATTAGCATTTGTTGATTTCTTCTTCCAACCACATTTTAATAAACCGTGGAACTTACTAAATTTAGCCGGACTTAGCGCATTAGATATCAAATAAAAAGAAGAGTTGTCATAAATTATGACAACTCTTTTTAAGGTATTATATTTTTTCAATAAAATTTAAATAGATAGTATTTATTGTTTTGTTAAAGTCTTTATTTTCAACAGCGATAATGATACTTAGTTCAAGTGATGCTTGAGCAATTATTTTGATATTTATTGATTCTTTTCCTAAAGCATTAAATAAGAATCCAGCAATACCAGGTTTATCACCCATGTTTCTTCCAACAACTGCGATTACTGCAATGTCGTTTTCAACATCAACACGTAAAACATCTTTTAAATTATTGATTTCACCAATTAAATCAAAATAACAACCTTTAACTTGTTTGCTGTCAGTAACAATACTAAAGGAATCAATACCACTTGGCATATGTTCAATGTTAACGTGATACTTTTG
>JASFZA010000061.1:0-4499 GCA_045046715.1 Candidatus Izemoplasma sp. | reverse complement strand
TAAGTTAGTAAAACTTTACTTCCGTACTTTTTAACAAGTACGCCTAAGTTGTCAAGCTGGTTTTCACCAAAATAAATATCCGTTGGATTATAATAATTAAAGTTATTCATTTGTTTCACCTCTTAAGTTTTTTTCTTATACTAAACATTTTACCATTTAATACTAAAAACACTAATATTATTGCATAAAAAAAAACCACCCTTTTGAGTGGTTATTAGTTTTGAAAATAAAAAAATCGTTGCATTGATAATTTCATTTCACCGACGTATAAAAAAATGGAGCAGGTGAAGGGAATCGAACCCTCGTAGTCAGCTTGGAAGGCTGAAGTTCTACCATTAAACTACACCTGCATTTTGTCAGCATAAGTATAATATCATAAACTAAATTACAAGTCAATACACTTACGCTTTTTTTTCTATATTTTTTTAATAGCACGTAGTTTTGCACTACGAGCACGGCTATTATTTAGTAATTCATCTTCTGATGGAAGAATGACTTTACGGTGTAATAATTTGTACGGAGCAATAACATCTGCTTTAATTGGGACGTGTTTTGGAATATGGACAGTTGATACTTCTCTAAATATTGTTTTACAAATTCTATCTTCAAGCGAATGAAAAGTAATTACTACTACTCGTCCATCTTCATTCAGCAGATCAAGTGCTTGATATAAACTTTCTTCAAAAACTCTAAGTTCATCATTTACGGCAATCCTTAATGCTTGAAAAGTTTTTTTAGCAGGATGTCCTTTTTTACTTAAAACTTTTTGAGGAAGAGCACTTTTGATAACGTCAACTAAATCAAACGTTGTTTCAATTCGTTTGATTTCTCTTCTTTTTTCAATTTTACGAGCAATTTGTTTTGCAAAAGATTCATCAGCGTAACGATGTAATATTCGAACAATATCATTAAATGGGTATTCATTAACAATAATACTCGCAGTTAATTCACTTGATTGATCCATTCTCATATCAAGTAAAGCATCATATTTATAACTAAACCCACGTTCAGGAATATCAAATTGGAAAGAAGATACACCAAGGTCATATAACACACCATCAATTTTATCAATGCCAAGATTATTTAATTTTTCTTTTAAGTTAACAAAGTTAGATTTAATAATCGTATAGTTTTTCTTTGCCTCATCAAGTTTAACTACTGCTTTAGAAATTGCAAAGTCATCTTGATCAAAAGCATATAGGTGTCCATTATTCAACTTTTTAAGTATTTCAAAAGAGTGTCCACCACCACCAAGTGTGCAGTCAACGTATATTCCGTTTTCTTTAATATTTAAATACTCAATTGCTTCATTTAACAATACTGAAACATGCTTATACATAATCATCATCCTTTGCTTAATTAGTTTATCATAAGCTTGAAAAATTGTAAAAGAAAAACGCTAAAATTAGCGTTTTCTTTTCAACCGTTACTTTTACGCTTCTACTTCTTGTTTTTCTTCTATAACTGTTTTACCGTTATAAGTCCCACAAGCTTTACAAACACGGTGAGATAATTTCATTTCACCACAGCTTGGACAAACTACCATACCAGGTACGTTTAGTTTGAAGTGTGTACGACGTTTACGTTTTGCAGTTTTAGAAGTTCTTCTCTGTGGTACTGCCATAGTAAGTCACTCCTAGTTCTTAAATTGTTTTAGAGCGGCAAATGCATTATTAGCTGATTCATCTTCTTCAAATTTCTCGGTTGTTTCCTTGAAATTTTTGTAAGCTTCTTCACTTAAAATTCGCATCGGCTTTTCCAATATAATATTAGACCATATAATTGGTAATAAGTCAATAGTTATTCCCTCAATTAAATGATTATTATTATCTTGATATGTTGAGAAGGTTTCTTCGACATCAACATCAATCTCGTAAATTACTTCTTTTAAGGTAATTGCGCACGATAATGTTAGTGTACATTTAATATTCATATAAAACACAAACTCTTGATTATCATAAATTTCATACTCACCTTCAACATTTACATCTGATACATTATAGATATCATCAAACAAATCTATTTTATCTTTAAAATCAATTATTCCATTAAAAGTATTACTAGTATTAGATAATCTAATCAGTTCTTGAATTGTCCATTTCATATTTTCACCTCATTTGTCAATAAATTATACTTTTATTATATAAAAAAGTCAAATTTAAGGTATAATATTATTGGTGATATATATGAAAGTAGCTGGAATAATTGTTGAGTACAATCCTTTGCATAACGGACATCTTCATCACATTTTGAAAACAAGAGAGTTATCAAAGTGTGATATCTTAATCGCGGTCACATCTGGTAACTTCACCCAGCGTGGCGAACCCGCAATTATTGATAAGTTTACAAGAACAAAATTTGCGCTTTTAAACCACGTCGATTTGGTTGTTGAAATTCCATACGTTTTGACTGTCCAAAACGCAAATATTTTTGCGTTAAGTGCCGTTTCTATTTTAAATCACCTTTTGGTTGATGAAATCTATTTCGGTAGTGAATCAGGTAGTATTGAGGAACTTACTAAACTTAGTGATATTTTAGATAGTGATAAGTATAACGAATTAGTTAAAGAAAATATGGGTGAAGGTTATAGTTTTCCAACCGCTTCAGACTACGCTGTTAGAGAATTAACTGATACTGATCTTTACTCAAAGCCAAACAACATATTAGGTATTCAATATATTAGTGCAGTAAAAAAGTTAAAATCAAATATAATCTTAAAAACAATTGAACGAATCAATAGTGACTATCATGACACAAAGCTTAATCACTCTAATATCCAAAGTGCAACTGCCATTAGAAAACTAATCGTAAATAATGATGATTTTAGTAAATATGTTCCAAAAGATGTTTTTACTGAACTTTCAAACCGAAAACCTGTCTTGTTTAATCAATTTACTGATATTTTAAAGTATAAATTGAAATCAATGACAAGCAACGACTTAAATCAAATCTTTTCAATGGAGGAAGGTATTGAAAACTGGATTCTAAAAACCAAAGATTTTTCCTCGGTAGATGAATTAATTCAAAATCTCTTAACGAGAAGATATACTAATTCAAAAATCAAAAGAAGTTTAACGCATATTCTTCTTAATTTAAGAAAAGACGAAGTAAAATCTTTAACAGTACCTTATATAAGAGTATTAGGAATGAACGACACCGGTCGTTCACATTTAAATAAAATTAAAAAGGAATTAACAATTCCTTTAGTAACAAAGATTTTGAAAAATAAACATCCATATTTAGAACTTGATTTACGGGCTTCTAAAATATACAGTTTATATAGTGATAAGGATGTCTATAAGATGGAATTTGAACCAGTAATATATAAGCATAATGATTGAAAAATGAGTAGAGATATACTATAATAATTCGGGGTGATAATATGTATACAAAAGAAGAAATAATTGATCGTTTAGGAAGTGTTATTGACACTTCAAATGGACTTCCACTTAGTGAAACTGGTGGAGTAAAATTTGTTGATATTGACAAAGAAAAGAATATTGTTAATTTGGTAATTGCATTGTCTAAAGATGAGGATAAATACAAACGTGAGATGACGAGATCTCTTGCTAAATTAATCAAGCTAGATTTAGGATTTACTGGTATCAAACTTGATTTTGAATTACTTAAAAAATCTGGTAGTATTTTAGCTAGAGAAGTTAAATACATTGGTGTTGCTTCTGGTAAAGGTGGAGTTGGTAAATCAACAATTACTGCTAACTTAGCTTATGCCTTAAAAAGCTTAGGAAAAACTGTTGGTATTATCGACGCTGATATTTACGGAAGTAGTATTCCAACTATTATCGATATTCCGATTACTCCTCCAAGAGCTACTAAAGATGAAAAAATTATTCCATTTGAAAAAGATGGTATTCAATTAATCTCAACAGAGTTTTTCACAGATCCTTCTAAACCACTTATGTGGCGTGGACCGATGCTTGGAAAAATGTTACATCACTTCTTTTATGACGTTGAGTGGAGTGAAAAAATCGAATATATTTTAGTCGACTTACCTCCAGGTACAGGTGACGTTGCATTAGATATTCAAAACTTAATACCACAATCAAAAATGTTAATCGTTACAACACCACATCCAAGTGCATCTCATATCGCTGTAAAAGCTGGTTTTGCTGCTAAGGAACTTGGTCATAGTATCATTGGTGTCGTTGAAAATATGGCATATTTTGAACACGCTGGAGAAAAAGTAAATATCTTTGGTGAAGGTGGCGGAGAAATGGTTGCTACTAAACTTGAAACTGAAGTTCTTACTTCAATTCCAATTGGACAACCTACAAGTGGACATCATTCAATCTTCTCAATGACAGAAGAAATTGGATTAGTTTATTTAGGACTTGCCAACAAAATTATTAAAGCTTATAAATAACGCAAAAGGTTCATCGTCGATGAACCTTTTTTGTTTACTCAATTATTTATGTATCGCTGAACACCGTAATAACCCTGACAGTCGCCCTGCCCGCGGCCTACGCGTTTTCGCGCTA
>JASFZA010000060.1:0-7898 GCA_045046715.1 Candidatus Izemoplasma sp. | reverse complement strand
GATAAAATATCTAGTGATGTTGCAAGGATAGATGAAGACTTAATTAACCGAATGATTCCCGAAGTATATAACGAGGAAATGTATCATTACTTAGAAGATAACTTTAGTTTTACTGAGTATATGCTGGTTTTGTATCGAACAGATATCTCAAATAAAGAAGTAATCGAAATGTTAGATAATTATGATAAAATTAATTACTTGGGAATATCTACTGCAAGGGAAGATCGATTTGCTTTAATAATTACAATTAAATTTAAGAGAATTGATGTTGAAGTATACGTTCATACAATCAATAGTAAAACGAAAGCTTTCCTTTATGAAGTAATTGGGGTCGATGGAATTTTTAGCGATTGGATTTACCAACAATAAGCTCAAAATAAAGTATTGTAATAGTAATCAAATCATGCAAAGAAAAAATACAGAACCTTAAAAAACTATACAATATTAAAAGAATCTATCGGCTGATAGATTCTTTTAATTTAAGAAATTATTAGCATTCTATTTAAAAACGACCTTTGATTACATCGTCTTCAGATAATATTCCAGCAGCTACTAAAGCTCTTTGGAAAGATGTGCTTTCACGTGACATTCTGACAGTTGAACCAGCAATAGTATCAGCTGAGTCTTGAGCAGTTTTTGTTGCCCCTACAAGTAAATCAATCCCAAAGAAGTTATCTTCATTAATAGCGTCAGCCCATTTAGTAACAGACCAATCTACTAAAGAAGTAATATTGTTAACGTTTTGTCCGATAAGGAATTCTTCCATAGCTTCATAGTTTCCTTGCCATCCACCATTTGAGTGGCGACCGTAAACAATACCTTGTTCTTGTGGTACACCATCGATGAATACTACATCAATTGCTTCTAAAAGTTCTTGAAGTGTCGAAGTAGAAGATAATCCTTCAAATACTCCAGCGTCAGTAATAACATGGCTAAAGTAGATTATTTCAAATATGTTATCTAAAGCTAGTTCAGTCCATGATTCAGGTTTAATTAATCCTGAACTTGATGTTCTAACAGTAGGCATAAATCCACCCATTGTTCCATCAACAGGAATTTCACTAACAAGTGTTGAGTAATCATATAATGCAGGTAGTTTAATTTCAAATTGATATCTTGTAATTGGATCTACAATTAATAATCCAGTAACACCATCACTATCAACAACAACAGTATAAAGTGACATCATATCATGCGTATCAATATCAAACATTGATACACCAGCGCTATAACTAGTTCCTGGTGTAGCGGCAACAGGATCAACAGATAAGTCAACACTTATTGCAGCAGTTCCATCTTGTCTTGTATACCATGAACCGTCTTTTTGTTTCCAAAATAAAATTTTAGCATCAGTGATTAAGCCATCACTGTCAATCGTTAATACTGTTTCAATTTTTTGTGTCGCATCTTCTAATAATACGCCACTGCTTTCCCCACGCCAAGAGTAACCAATGTAAGTTCCAGCAAGAGATTCAACTTCAATAATTCTGTCAACTTCGACAATTTTTTCAACTTCTACAATTTTCTCTACTTCAATATATTTAGTATCTGTACAAGCACTAAGTATTGTAAATAGTGAAAATAATAAAGTCAATGCAAACAATTTTTTCATTGTAATTTCCTCCAGTTTTAGTTTATATTCTAAAGTATATCAACGAAAAAATATTAAAGCAAACGATACAATAATAGAATCGTACTTTTCTAAATAAGGCCGATTAAAGAGAAAAAACTGCTCTAATTTTTATAAATAAGTGATGTAATTGAATCAATTATAATTAATAATATAGTTTAGTATATAAACTTACATTACGTAATCAGGAATTATTAATCCTAACAATATCTGAACGATAATGTATATTATCTTATTAAATATCCGCTCTAATATATAATGAAGTATAAAGAAAATATATATTGATTAGGAGATGATTATATGAATAAGCTAAGTTTAGTTAAATATGCACATGATAGTGAATCTGGACTTTTACACTATGTAATATTTGAAGGTGATGTTGTCGTTTTATCACTAGCGAAATCTTTAAAAGTAAACTATATTAATTCAAATGGAACTTTAGATGTTTCTTTTGATATTGAATCAAATAAACTAAATCCAGTTAGGATTGAAGTTGTTAAAGATATTGATTATGTAAAAAAAGTATATAACTATGCTTTAGAAATTGACAATGCATATTTTAAAGATGGATATGAAAATTTATTTGCTTTAAAATTTACTAAGTAGAATGGCTTAACGATATACCTCTAGATAAGTGTTCACTACTAAAGTAATTAGAGCACTTTTAATATCTAATAAATGATAGATGTCTTTATGCATCTATCATTTTTTTGTCATATTTAAGTATTTCATTCTTAAACATCTCAAACAATGCTTCTGAAAATCGAAGCCATCTAATTAGAATAGTATTTGCTAAATGGTATTTATAAAAATTAAATATATTACATTTTATTTCATCTACACAATTCCTTTATAATTGTGTTATATGCTATAAGTGGAATATAAGAGGAGGAATACAAATGAAAAAGACTTATCAAATTGAAGGAATGACTTGTGCTAGCTGCGTTAGTACAGTTGAAAAAAGTGTAGGGAAAATTAAAGGAACAAGTAATGTATCTGTAAACTTAACTACAGAAAGAATGATTGTTGAGTTTGAGGATGATTTATCAGCAGAAATAATTAAAGCTGTGTCAGATGTTGGATATAAAGCAAAATTAAAAGAGAATTTTAAATCGGTAACGATAAAAATATCGGGGATAACGTGTGCAACGTGTGTTAATACCATCGAAAAATCTTTAAAAAATACAAAAGGTATTAAAAGCGTTAGTGTTAACTTCGCGACAGAATCTGCGAGAATTAGTTATTCTCCCGATGCTATATCGCTTGTGGGAATTCACCAAATAATAAAAGATAGTGGTTATGAACCACTTAAATCAACATCAGAAAACCAATATGATGAAGATAAAGCAAGAAAAGAAAAAGCAATGAAAACCTTATGGAAGAAATTCCTGATTTCAGGAACTTTCTCAATACCATTATTGTACTTAGCAATGGGACATATGTTGGGATTACCAATCCCAAGAATTATTGATGCGGAATATAACGCTCTTAACTTTGGACTAATTCAAGTATTCTTAGTAATTCCGCCAATGATTGCAGGGTATAAGTTCTATACAGTTGGGTATAAAGCATTGTACAAACTTAAACCTAATATGGATTCACTTATTGCATTAGGAACTAGTGCAGCAATTCTTTATGGTATTTACGCTGTATTTATGATTGCAACTGGTGATGAAGCAACTGCTACAGAATTTGTTAATGATCTGTATTTTGAAACAGCTGGAGTTATTATTACATTAATTCTTTTAGGGAAATATTTTGAATCAATTGCTAAAGGTCGAACTTCCGAAGCTATTAAGAAATTAATGGGACTTTCTCCAAAAACGGCAATTATTATAGTTGATGGTAAACAAGTTGAGGTTGATATTGATCAAGTTCAAGTTGGTGATATTGTATTAGTTAAACCGGGACAAAAAGTCCCAGTTGACGGAATCGTTGTTAAGGGATTTACAGCTATCGATGAATCAATGATTACAGGTGAAAGTTTACCTGTTGATAAAAATATAGGTGATAAAGTAATTGGGGCTAGTATTAATAAAACAGGATCGATTGAGTTTAAAGCAACTAAAGTCGGTGGCGATACTGTGTTGTCTCAAATAATCAAACTTGTTGAAGATGCTCAAGGATCAAAAGCTCCAATCGCTAAACTTGCTGATGTAATTAGTGGATACTTTGTTCCAATTGTATTAGTGATTGCTGTATCCTCTGGATTAGCATGGTATTTAACGGGAGCAACTTCAGTATTTTCACTAACGATATTTATAGCGGTATTAGTAATAGCTTGTCCATGTGCATTAGGATTAGCTACGCCAACAGCAATTATGGTTGGAACTGGTAAAGGTGCAGAAAACGGTGTCCTTATAAAAAGTGGTGTTGCGTTAGAAACTGCACATAAAATCAATGCTATTATATTTGATAAAACAGGAACTATTACTGAGGGTAGACCAGAAGTTACAGATATAATTGTCGCAAAAGGTTATAAAGAAGATAATATCTTATTAATTGCTGCGTCTGCTGAATTAAAATCTGAACATCCTCTAGGTGAAGCAATCGTCAGAGATGCAAAAGCAAAAGAACTAGATTTTAAAGAACTAGAATCATTTAATGCATTACCAGGTAGAGGTATTGAATTTGTTATTGAAGGAAAAACATACTATTTAGGTAATGAAAAATTGATGACTGATCAAGACGTAAAAATCGGTGACTTGTACAACAAATCTATTGAACTTGCTGAACAAGGGAAAACACCAATGTTCATTTCAAACGGAAATAAAATGTTAGGTATTATTGCTGTTGCGGATATTATAAAACCAACTTCAAAAGAAGCAATAGCTAAAATCCATAAATTAGGAATTAAAGTTTATATGATTACTGGTGATAATAAGCGAACTGCTTTAGCAATCAGTAAGCAAGTTGGAATCGATCAAGTATTAGCAGAAGTATTACCAGAAGATAAAGCAGCGGAAGTTAAAAAACTTCAAGCAATGGGTATGTCAGTAGCAATGGTTGGAGACGGGATTAATGACGCACCAGCACTAGCGCAAGCTGACGTTGGGATTGCAATTGGTTCTGGAACTGATGTTGCAATGGAATCTGCTGATATAGTATTAATGCGAAGTGATATTTTAGATGTAGTAACAGCATTAGAATTATCAAAAAGTACAATTCGAAACATTAAGCAAAATCTATTTTGGGCATTTGCTTATAATACTGCAGGAATCCCCTTAGCAGCAGGACTGTTGTTTGCATTTGGTGGACCTAAACTAAACCCAATGTTTGCTGCGGGAGCAATGAGTTTTAGTTCAATCTCAGTATTACTTAATGCTTTAAGATTAAAAAGATTTAAACCTAGTAAATAAGAAATATTTGAAAAATATATTACTAAAAGAAGGAAACAATTTGTTTCCTTCTTTTGATGTCTTAGTAACTAAATGATAATCATATCCGGCTATATAATAATTATAATGTATCTTCACATTTCCTTAATAATCGTAGTATAAAATGTATGTGGGTGATAAAAATGAAAAAGATAAAAGGACTAATATATTTATTAGTAATTGTTTCAATTGGCTATTTGTTCTACAATTATATCTTTACAGATTTTGGATATGGAATGATGAGTCATAATTCAAGGTATTATAATAACTACACAGTTTATTCACATAATTCAAATTGGGGATTAGTAGTTATTGCATGTGCAGTATTAGTGATTAGTGTCATTGTATTAATATTTAAACATACCGAACCAAAAAATGAACCACGACTAATTTTAGATCAACGTCTTTCAAATGGTGAAATATCAATTGAAGAATATCAAAATCTAAAAAAGATTGTTAACAAATAATGATTGGTATTATTATTGTAGTTGTTTTAATTGCTATATTCTTTGGTGCAACTATAGTTAATGAAAAAACAAAAGTTAATGAAGAATTTATAAAAGACGGCGTTAAGGAAGAATTATCTTGCCACGGGCATTGCCCGTTTGAAGAAGATTAATAAATTTACTTTAATTAAACAAACGAAACTTTGAATTAAATTGTAGCATTAAAGACTACTAAAAATTTGGAATTATTCTAAAGGAGAATAGAAAATGAATATTATTAAAATTGGATTAGTATTACTAACCGGTGCTGGTTTTGGCATTGGATTTGATAAACTAGCAGATACAGAAATATTAGCGAATGACGTAGGCAACTATCCTGAATCGGCAGATATAGAGAATGTTGATGAAGCGAACACAAATGAAGAATATGTTGGATTTGAACATATGAATGAAGTGTTTGAAGAAGGTTGGCATATGAATGCAGAATATTGTCATGAAGAAGGATTGTTTTTAGAATATATGCTTGAAAATTTATCAGCAGAAGATAAATTTTTAGTCGAAGAAATGATTAATCAATTACTTGTAGAATATGGGGTAACACTTCAAGAGTTAAATGATGATTATAATATTAGATATGACTTTATGATTGATTTAATGGAATTTATTAATGAAAATCAAATAGATTATCATGAGAGTTTTGAGTTCCATAATGACACTGATCAAGATTACTGGCGTAATGGAATGGGAATGCGCTAAAAGTATATTTATACAAAATTTTATACTTCTACACAATTCCTTAACATTTCGGTAGTATAGTTTATTTGACAGGAGGAATAAAATGAAAAAAATTATTTTATTCATTACAGTAATGGTTATAACATTAACATTAAGCGCTTGTTCGTCAGATGATGAGTTAGCGAGTGTTGGTCTTGATGGATTAAGCGGTAAAGAAATATTAACAGGAATTGGCGATGGTAGTATTATTATTGATGGATTTGGATTGTCAGTATATGAACATGAACTACTTGTTATTACTGAAAATTCAAGAATATCAGTTGCTATGCCAAAAGATGAGTTTTACCTTTCGGTTGGGCCATATATTGATTCTACACACTTATGTGTAAATCATAGTGCTACAGGATGTAGAGGAGAGCTGATTCAGCTAAGCTTCTTTGTTGAGTTTATTGATACCGAAGGTAATGTTATAATATCTGAAAATATGATATCAATGGATAACGGATTTATTGACTTATGGTTACCGAGAAATATTGAAGGAACACTAACAATTACACATGAAGGTCTGTCAGCAAGCAAAGTAATTACAACAGTAGCTTTTGAACCAACATGCGAAACAACAATGCAGTTAAAGTAGTAATCTTTACTGAATGAAACCTTCCTAAACCTAATCCTTAAATTCTTCATTCAGTAAAGTCTCATTAAATATAAAAGGAGTGTATTATGGAAAAAGATATATTATGTTGTTGCCACAATGTAAGCCTAGAAGATATGAAAGAACAAGTAAAACTTGGAGTAAGTAGTTTCAAAGATTTACAAGATATTACAAAAATTGGAACTGATTGTGCTCCTTGTAAAGAGAAAAACGAACTAATATTTAATAAGCTAATAAACGAAAAATAAGATGAATTTATTCATCTTATTTTTTTAGTTAAAAGAGAAACTAATTACATTTTAATGTATACGGTATAATTAGATAAGTCTCATATTAAATATTGTAAATATATATTTTAACCATTATAATATAGATAAAGTATAAACAAAGGTAACTAGTAAATTATATTTTAAAATAATAATATGAAGAGGTGAGGTTATGAAAGAAAATAGATATTTATATTTATCAATTTTTATAGTTTTCTTAGCTATGCTGATTTTTCAAACAGTCCATTTTCTTCAAATAGACAGTACGTATATTAGTACTTTTGATTATCAATCGTTATTATACATTCCTTACACTTTAGGATTATTATTTATTACTACTATTGTAATTTATTTGATACCAATTATGATTATGATTGAAGTATATTTGTTATTTGTCGTATTGAAAAAAACTTGTCAGTTTTCTTTAATCAGAAAAGAGCCTAAGAGATTTTTTCAATCATTTATTCAGATTAAATCAATCTTTGCTACATTACAGGTAATTCGTTGTTGAACTCATTGTTTTAATTGAAGTTAGAATTAAACAATGAGAGGAGAATTTAAAATTAAAAAAACATTAATGATTTTTTTGAGTTGGACTTTATTATTTTTGATTACGATAGGTTCATGGTTTTTGCCTAAATATAATCAATTCTATTTTGTAATTAAACATATGTTAACATTTTCAACAGTGGGGTTATTAGTTGTAATTGTTATATTGCAAATTTATAAAAAGGTACGACTCAATGAAAATATTGTATATACACAGATGAGAATTGTAATATTACAATT
>JASFZA010000059.1:0-12624 GCA_045046715.1 Candidatus Izemoplasma sp. | reverse complement strand
AAGTAAATAAAATATTATATAGCTATCTCAGTCTACTTTCATTTATAATGAGATATACAATTTACTTCAGTGAGGAGAAAAATTATGAAAGAACTAAATTTATTAAAATACAAACATGATAATCAAACAGGTATCCTTCAATATTTTAATTATCATGATAATACTGTAGCGCTCTCAGAAATAAAATCCTTAAAAGTTCTATATATTGAAGAATATGGAAAGCTAGATGTAACTTTTGATGTTGATTCTGATGTATTTGAAACACTTAATGTAAGTATTATTACCGACAAAGAATATATTTCAAATATCTATCATTTCGCAATTGATAACCATCATGCCTATTTTAAAGATGGTTATGATAATCTTTACGTCATAAAGTTTGACAAATAATTTTAAAATAAAAATAACTTCAATCTGAAGTTATTTTTTTGTGTAAATTATTAATTATCATCTAGTGGAGTGATTCTAGTCATTAAGTATAGGAACGGTGTATCAATAACAGCAATCATATATTTGATGACGATGGTTGTAATAATGATTCCACCAACAAATGAAAACGGAAAGATCCCAACAAAGGCAAACCCAATAGTAACTAAAACACTATCAACTGCTTGTGAAACAATAGTAGAACCATTGTTTCTAATAAAAAGTAGTTTATAACCTTTAAATTTATCTTTTAATTTTTGATAAACGTAAACGTCTAAAGATTGCGAAATTAAGTAAACAAAGTTCCCAACAAGAACAGCTTTAAATGCTCCACCTGTTTCTAAAAACGTATTGAAATCAATCTTAAAAAACAAATCAATTGCGTTACTATATTCCATTGTGTAGTCGAGCGATTCAAATAGCGTTGAAATATACATCACAATAATAAACGATACATTCGCAAATATTGAAATATAAACAGCTTTTAAAGCTGTTTTTTTATCATATATTTCTGATAATAAGTCTGTTGCTAAAAAGACGCCACCAAACATTACATTCCCAAGTGTTGCTTCAAGTTCAAATCCAAAGATATCAAAGATGATAGCTTTGTTTACTTGAAGGTTAGCTGCAATAACACTTAAGACAATAAATCCAATTACACCTTTTCTTCCAAATAGCTTATAGCTAAGAGCTATAAGCCCAAAATTCACTACTGCAAGAAGCAGTAAAAGTCCAAAGTTCATGTGTTTCCTCCTAGTTTTGATTTCGCAGGATGGTTACGAACTGCGTGAATGCATTTAAATTCTATAATATTATTTATAATTTGTCAATATTTTTTATAATCTAGAAGCTAGTAAAAAAGCCTTAAATGGTGTATAATATGTAGTTGCAAAGCAACAAAATAAGAGGTGAAAGCTATGGAAAATTTACGAGTAGGAATTGATATTGGTAGTACAACGATAAAAACAACTGTTATCGATAATGAGAGTGAAATTATATATAAAACATATAAAAGACATTTAAGTAAAATCACTGGATCATTACTTGAACTACTAAATGAAGTAAAATCACGTTTTGGGGAAAACGAACTTTACTTCAACTTTACAGGTAGTGCTGGGATGCATTTAGCTAAAAGCATTAACTGCCAGTTTACACAAGAAGTTATAAGTGCGACTAAAGCACTTAGATTTAAACAACCAACAACTGATGTTTGTATTGAGCTTGGTGGAGAAGATGCAAAAATCATCTTTTTTAATGGCGCAAATGTTGAACAACGAATGAACGGTACTTGCGCGGGTGGTACTGGTGCCTTTATTGATCAAATGGCAACGTTACTTGATGTTGAAACATCAGAAATTAATGAACTTGCAAAAGGATATGAAAAAATATATCCAATTGCCTCACGTTGTGGTGTTTTCGCAAAAAGTGATATTCAACCATTACTAAATCAAGGTGCAAGACATGAAGATATTGCGGTTAGTATTTATCAAGCAATTGTAAATCAAACAATAACCGGTCTTAGTCAAGGTCGAAAAATCAAAGGTAATGTCGCCTTCTTAGGTGGCCCTTTAACTTTTGCGAGTGAACTTCGCAAAAGATTTATTGAAACACTTAATCTAGATTCTGTCTTTTTACCACCTCATGGCGAAGTATTTGTCGCTTATGGCGCAAGTCTGACTGCTAATGAAACGTTAAAACATATCGATGAAGTTATTAAAGATGTTCATATTTATGACAAGCTTGATAAAAGACAAAATAAAAACTTAATTAAAGAGTTATTTGCAAATAAAGAAGAGTATGAAACATTTAAAAAACGTCATAGTTTAGCTAAACTTGAAGAAACAGATATTAGCACTTATCAAGGTAATGCTTATTTAGGGATTGATGCCGGTAGTACAACTACAAAGCTAATATTAATTAGTGAAGATGAAAAGATACTATTCCAATATTATTCACATAATCGCGGTAATCCTGTTGAAATAGTTAAAAAGGCATTATTTGAAATGTATGAAGTAAAAAGTGATGACATTATAATAAAAGGTTCATTCTCAACTGGATATGGTGAAGCATTAATTAAAAATGCTTTTAGTTTAGATGGCAGTGAAGTTGAAACAATCTGTCATTATGGAGCGGCAAGACATTTTAAACCTGATGTTGATTTTATTATCGATATTGGTGGACAAGATATGAAATGTTTCAAAATCGAAAATGACGTTATTACATCAATCATCTTAAATGAAGCGTGTAGTAGTGGTTGTGGGAGTTTTATTGAAACATTCTCAACTTCTTTAGGATATGAAATTGAAGAATTTGCAAAAATAGCTATTGAATCACGTAATCCTGTTGATTTAGGGTCACGCTGCACGGTATTCATGAATAGTGGAGTTAAACAAGCACAAGCAGAAGCTGCTAATACAGCTGATATATCAGCAGGACTAGCAATAAGTGTTGTTAAGAACGCATTATATAAAGTTATTAGAGCAGTCGATGTTAGAAAAGAGTTCGGTGCAAATATTATTGTTCAAGGTGGAACATTTTATAACGAAGCTGTCTTAAGAGCTTTTGAAAGAGAAATTAATATGGAAGTAACAAGACCTAATATTGCTGGATTAATGGGTGCTTTTGGCGCTAGTCTCTTAGCTAAAAAAGCAAGCAAAGGTAAAGTTTCTACTTTACTTGATCTTCAACAATTAAAAGATTTTTCATATAAAACAAGATCTGCAGTATGTAAAAAATGTAGTAATTACTGCCAGTTAACGGTAAATATATTTAATGATTCAAATAAATACATTTCTGGTAATAGATGTGAAAAAGGTGCTGGTATTTTATCAACTACTGATGAATTACCTAACTTATACCTATACAAATACGATAGAATTACAAGTTATATATCAAAAGTAAATAGAATATACAAAGGGTCAATCGGGATTCCTTTAGCGTTAAACATGTATGAAAATATTCCATTCTGGCATACTTTCTTTACATCGCTTAACTACCGTTTAGTTTACAGTAATCGTTCAAGCAAAAAACTTTATGAAATGGGCCAAGATTCGATTCCTAGTGATACTGTTTGTTATCCTGCTAAACTAGTTCATGGTCATATGGAGAGTTTATTAACGAAAGGTATCGATTATATTTTCTATCCAAATATGCAGTTTAATGTTATTGAGAAAGATTACCGAGATAATGAATACAACTGTCCAGTAGTAGCGCATTATCCCGAACTAATTGATGCAAATATGGATAGTATTAAAACAGTTCCTTATTTATCACCATACGTTTCAATAAATCGTAAAGATGCTTTTATGAAAAACATTAAAGAGATTTTTGCTAAAGGATTATTAAGTGCTTCTAAAGGTGATATCTCACGTGCTTATGATAAAGCATTAGATGAATATAAAAACTTCCGTGAAGACGTTTTAAAAGAAGGTAAAAGAGCTGTTGAATATGCAATTAAACATAATAAAAACTTAATTGTATTAGCAGGAAGACCTTACCATATTGATCCGGAAGTGAATCATGGTATCCCTAAACTTCTACGAAGTTTAAAATGTGTTGTTGTTAGTGAGGATGCTGTAAATATGGAAACAGATCAAGCCAAAGTAAACGTCTTAAACCAATGGACTTACCATACAAGACTTTATGATACAGCTAAATTTGTAACAACCCTTGAAAATGCAAATTTAATCCAATTAGTATCCTTTGGTTGTGGGTTAGATGCAATTACTAGTGATGAAGTTAAAGAAATACTAGAATCTGCAAATAAATTATATACACAAATAAAAATTGATGAGGTATCTAATCTTGGAGCAACAAATATTCGAGTTAGAAGCTTAATCTCAACGATGACGGGGGAATAAAAATGGCTGAACTTATTTATAATGAAGAAGGTCGTTTACTCTTTACTGAAGAGATGAGACTTGAATATACTATTTTAGTGCCACAAATGGCACCTTACCACTTTGAATACTTACTCCAAGCAATGAACAGTGAAGGCTTTAATGCTAAACTTCTTAAAAATGATTCATTTGAATTAATCCAAGAAGGATTAAAGTATTCACATAATGACATCTGCGTGCCCGCAATGCTTGTTATTGGCCAATTTATTGACGCAATAAAAAGTGGCGAATTTGATGTTCATAAAATTGCCTTAGTAATAACTCAAACTGGTGGTGGTTGTCGCGCTAGTAACTACGTTGCATTACTTAGGAAAAGCCTAATTAAAGCTGGATATGAATTCATTCCAATCATTAGTTTAAACGCTAGTGGGATGGAACCAAACCCTGGTTTTAAAATTACTGCTAGACTGCTGTTTAAATTAATAAACAGTCTTACTTTTGGTGATATCGCAATGCAAGTAGTAAATGAAATAAGACCTTATGAACTTAATGAAGGCGATACTTTTAAAGCGTTAGCTTTAGTTGATAAATTACTAACGCCATTTTTTGAAAGTAAAAAAGTAAATATCTTAAAATTCCCAAGAAAACTAATTAAGGAAGTTATTACAATATTTGACGGTGTTGCGATTGATCGTTCAGTCAGAAAACCCCGTGTTGGTGTTGTTGGTGAGATTTACGTTAAATACTCACCACTTGGTAATAATAACTTAGAAAATATGTTAATTGATGAAGGTTGTGAAGTAATCACACCTTCAATCTTTGAATTTTTCTTATATACATTTGATTCTTCAATCCACGATATTAAAAAATATGGTGGAAGCAAAAAACAAAAAATCATTTTACAAGTCTTTATTGTAATGATTGAAAGTAGAAGAAAGTTTATTCGTAATACGCTTGGTAAACACGGTTACTATAAACCGTTATCTTATAAAGAACTAAAAAAACTAGCTAAAGGTGTTATTAATTATGGAACACATTCAGGTGAGGGTTGGCTTTTAACAGCTGAAATGCTCGATTTAATCCATATGGATGCCCCAAATATTGTTTGTACTCAGCCGTTTGGTTGTTTGCCAAATCATATTGTTGGTAAGGGGATGTTTAAGAAGATTAAAGAGTTGCATCCTGAGAGTAATATTATCGCAATTGACTACGATACATCAGCACCAGCGATTAATCAAATTAACCGGATTAAATTGATGGTAGCAAATGCTTATGAAAATTTAGAAAAACAGTAGATTTAAAATATAACAAAGGATATACTAAATAAGGTGATTAATATGAGTTTTAAATATGAAGTAACACATAATTCTAGTGAGTCAAGTGCACGAGTTGGTTTTTTATCAACTAGCCACGGTACTTTCGAAACACCTATCTTTATGCCGGTCGGTACTAAAGCAACGGTTAAAACACTAGATAATAGTGAAATTGAAGAGGTTAGCGAAGGATTAATTTTAGGAAATACCTATCATTTATGGCTTGAGCCAGGTGATGAAATTGTCAAAGCACACGGTGGAATTCGTGGGTTTATGAAATGGGATCACGCGCTTTTAACTGATAGTGGTGGTTTCCAAGTTTTTAGTTTAAGTGATATGAGAAAGATTACTGAAGAAGGTGTTGAGTTTAGACACCACAAAAGTGGCGCTAAACTATTTATGAGTCCTGAAGATAGTATTAATATTCAAAATAACTTAGGAGCAGACATCATAATGAGTTTTGATGAGTGTCCGCCGTTTGATGAAAGTTACGACTACATGAAAAAGTCAGTTGAACGGACAATTCGTTGGGCTGCACGTGGTAAAAAGGCTCATAAACTTCCAGAAGCTCAAGCATTGTTTGGAATTGTTCAAGGTGGACCACATAAAGAACTACGTCAAATGTGTGCCCATGAACTAATTAAGATGGATTTCCCCGGATATTCAATCGGTGGATTGAGCGTTGGGGAAACAAAAGAAGAAATGTACGCCGTTCTTGATGACTTAAAAGACATCATGCCAAAAGCTAAACCACGGTATTTAATGGGTGTTGGATCACCTGACGCATTAATTGAAGGTGCGATTCGCGGAATTGATATGTTTGACTGTGTTGATCCAACAAGATTAGGTCGTCATGGTAGTGCAATGACTAGTCAAGGCCGAATAACAATTAAAGCTGCTAAATTCAAAGCAGACATGACGCCACTTGATGATGAATGTACTTGTAAAGTATGTACAACTTATACAAGAAGTTATCTGCGTCATTTACTTAAAAATAATGAAACATTAGGCCAGAGATTAGTTAGTTATCATAATTTATATTTTATTAAAAATTTAATGGCTAATATTCGACAAGCAATTAAAGAAGATTCTTTATTAAAGTTCAAGGATGACTTTTTTATGAAATACTATAAAAAATAGATAATTAGCCGTTTATGAAAGATTTTATATATTTTTTTCGATATAAATGGTATAATATGTTAATCAATTAATTGGAGGTATGTGTATGTTTGAATCATTAGATAATTTTAATCAAAAACCCTCAATTAAAGTAATCGGTGTTGGTGGTGGGGGCGGAAATGCAGTGAACAGAATGATTGAAAATGATGTTCAAGGTGTTGAGTTTGTCGCTATTAATACAGACGCACAAGTATTAAGACTTTCTAAAGCAGAAACAAGACTACAAATAGGTAAATTACTAACAAGAGGTCTTGGAGCTGGAGCAGATCCTGAAATTGGTAGACGCGCAGCAATGGAATCAGAAGATGAAATGCGTGAACTTCTAAGTGATACTGACATGGTATTCATCACTGCAGGAATGGGTGGAGGAACCGGAACCGGTGCCGCACCAGTCATTGCGAGAATTGCTCGTGAAATGGGATGCTTAACTATCGGAATAGTTACTAAACCGTTTAGTTTTGAAGGAAGACGAAGAATAGCTACAGCACTTGAGGGTTTAGATGCATTAAAACCTTATGTAGATACTTTAATCGTTGTGCCGAATGATCGTTTACTTTATGTAGTAGACCGCTCTACATCAATGTTAGAAGCGTTCCGTGAAGCTGACAATGTCCTTCGTCAAGGAGTTCAAGGTATTGCAGAAATCATTACTGTACCTGGACTAATTAACGTTGACTTTGCTGACATTAAAACTGTTATGAAAGATAAAGGAACAGCATTAATGGGTATCGGAATCGCAACTGGAGAAGACCGTGCTATTGAAGCAACTAAAAAAGCGATCCATTCACCTTTGTTAGATGCTAATATCGATGGTGCAACTGATGCTATTGTAAATATTACTAGCGGTGTTGAAATTGCCTTATGGGAAGTTAACGCAGCTATTGAATATATCCAAGCATCAAGTGAAACAGAAATAAATATCATTTACGGAACAACAATTAACGCTGATATGCATGAAGAAATTGTTATTACTGTTATTGCTGCCGGATTTGATGAAAATAGAAAGTTAAACTTAGGAAACCTAGGTACAGAACCTTTAGAGGATGAAACCGAATCTAAACCTGAGGAAGTATTACCTAAAAAAGGTAAAAAAGCAAAAAAAAGTAGAAGAACTAAATCAAAAGAACAACCAGCTGAAGAAGTTGAAAAAACTGCAATTCCTTCATGGTTAAAATCAAGATTTAAATAAGCACTGAAAAGTGCTTTTTTATTACAATTATATAAACTTACCAAATTATGATATAATATTATAGAAGATGGTGATTAGATGAAAAAAATGCAAAATATAGTATACTTCATTTTAGCTATATCAATCGTTATTGCTTTATATTTATTAGATGACACAAGTGATACACTTACAATGTCCCTCGTCGTTATTTTATTCGTCTCAACATCAATATTTACTTATTCGAATCGGAGAAAAAGATGAAAAAAAATGTAGATTTAGTGAAAGAACAGATTAAAGATTACCAAGATGTTCATATTGTTGCTGCGACTAAGTATATTGACGCAGCTAAGATGCGTGAACTATATAACGCAGGTATAACTGAATTTGGTGAAAACCGAGTTGAAGCTTTTTTAGAAAAAAAAGCAGCTTTAAGTGATTTAGCTATCACGTGGCATATCATCGGTACTTTACAAACAAAAAAAGCTAAGAAGGTTGTTAATGAGATTGACTATTTACACTCACTTGATAATATGAAACTCGCACTTGAGTTAAACAAAAGAAGAATAAAACCATTAAAATGTTTTATTCAGGTCAATATTAGTAATGAAGATTCAAAACATGGATTAAACCCAAGTGAAGTAACAGACTTTGTTAAAAGTCTTCAAGAATTAGATAAAATTGAAGTTATCGGTTTAATGGGGATGGCTGAATTATCGCTTGATGAAGATATTGTTAGTGCTCAGTACTTCAAACTGAATGTCTTACAACAAAACATTAAAAAAGAACTAAATATTGATTTAAAAGAGTTATCGATTGGTATGAGTAACGACTATTTAATCGCACTCAAACATAACGCAACGTATTTAAGATTAGGAAGTATTTTATTTAGAAGTGAGGTGTTTACATAATGGCTAAAAGGAAAAATGCATTTAAAAGAACTGAGTTTATTGCTTATAGTAAAAACGTTGATGTTTTAAAAATGGCAAATAAACTATTAAAAAGTGTACCTTTAATCATAAACTTTGAAGATTATGGTAAGATAGAAAGCAATCAAGTAATAACTTTTCTAAGTGGCGTTATTTACGCTCTTGATGGAGAGATTGAACAAATTCAAGAAGAAATCTTTTTATTCGCAAATAAAGAAGATTACAAAGATGGATCATTACGAAAATTTATTAGAGAACATAAGGAGTAATTGACATGGAATATTTATTAAATCTGCTAGTATTTGTATTACAAATTTATTACTATATGCTGATAGCTTTTATCTTGTTATCTTGGATTCCAAGTATAAGACAATCGAAGCTTTATTGGTACTTAGGAAAAGTAACAGATCCATACATGAGAATATTTAGAGGATGGTTTGTTTTTGGACAACTAGACTTTACACCAATTGTTGGATTTATGCTTTATAGCTTCGGATTAGACGCTATCGAGTTTTACGTAGCAACTAGCTTTTAACATCTAATGCACTCTCAAACTGAGAGTGCATTATTAATTATTGAGGTGAGAACGATGAATTGTTTTAAAGATAAAGTTGAAGGTTATAAAAAACTATACTTAGAAAAAGATGTAACAGTTTTAACTAATTTTTTAAGTCTTACTGAACAAGCAATTCTTAAGAATAGTCTAACCCATTCTGTTGATTTTAGTTTTAGTGGCGGTTTTAACAACCCTGAACTTAAAAGAGCGGTTATCGGTAATACGTTAAAACCATCATTTAAGATATCTTGTTATAAAATCACCAGTAAAAACAAAGCTTTAGTATTAACTCATCAAAATATTATGGGTTCACTACTTTCTCTTGGTTTAGAGAAAATTGTATTAGGTGATATTTTAGCCAATGAAAATATTTTCTTTATTAAAGAAGAACTTAAAGATTTTATTGAGTTAAACTTTACGGAAATAGCAAATTCTAAGATAACTCTTACAAAAATTGATGGATCAGATTTTGTAAGAGTCTATAACTTTGCGATTACTAAACATTTTATTGCTTCCTTAAGACTAGATTTGGTTATTAGTAAAATTGCCGGTATATCAAGAAGTGAAGCTAGTTTAATGATTAAAAATGGACTTGTTAAAGTAAACCATATTGATGTTATTAGTCCAACTAAAAAGGTAAGTATTAACGATGTTTTATCGGTTAGAAAAAGTGGACGCTTTTTATTAATTGATGATTTAGGTCAAACAAAAAAAGGCAACATTATTTTAAAAGTTGGAAAATATGTATAAAAGTGTTGTATTTTGTCAATATTTTGATAAAATAATAATGTTAAAGCGTTGATTAGGACACATCGTATATTATTGTTTATAATAAGAGACCAAGATAAGCTGAGAACTTGGATAAACACTATTTACTTTATCACCTATGAGTTGTTATCTGAAAATAGTAAGATAATACGTATTCCTGCGTTAAAGGATTTAAGAGCTCATTTATGAGAACCAAGGTGGTACCGCGGATTAATTGTTCGTCCTTTATTTTAAGGACGATTTTTTTATTATATTAGGAGGAATTATTATGAGTATCGATTACAAAAGTACATTACTAATGCCTAAAACTGATTTCCCAATGCGCGGGAATCTAGGGAAAAACGAACCACTTCGACAAGCTAAGTGGGAAGAAATGGATTTATATCAAAAAAGATTAGATAAAAACAAAGCGAATACACCGTTTGTTTTTCCTGATGGTCCACCATACGCAAATGGTGATATTCATATCGGACATGCGTTAAATAAAACTTTAAAAGATTTTATTTTACGTTATAAAAGTATGAGTGGTTTTTATACACGTTACGTCCCTGGATGGGATACACATGGTTTACCAATCGAAACAGCTTTAGCTAAAAGTGGTAAAGTAAACCGTAATGAAATGAGTATTGCCGCGTTTAGAGACTTATGTGAAGAATATGCCTTAAAACAAGTTGATAAACAACGTATTCAATTTAAAAGATTAGGTATTTTAGGCGAATGGGATAACCCATATATAACATTACAAAAAAAATATGAAGCCTCGCAAATCAGAGTATTTGCTTCAATGGCTGAAAAAGGGTTAATCTTTAAAGGATTAAAACCAGTATTTTGGTCACCTTCAAGTGAAACAGCATTAGCTGAAGCAGAAATTGAATATCATGATAAAAAATCACCTTCAATTTACGTTGCGATGGACGCTGTTGAAAAGTTAGACGTCTTTACTGATGACTTTAAGTTCATTATTTGGACAACAACACCATGGACAATTCCCGCAAACTTAGCAATCGCTGTTGGGGAACAGTTTATGTATTCATTTATTAAGGCTGATGGTGTTAACTATTTGGTTGGGACTGACTTACTAAATGAGCTTACAGCTACATTTGAATGGAAAACTGTCGAAGTATTAAAAGAAGTTAAAGGACGTTCCCTTGAAAATATGACTTATAAACATCCGCTATTTGATCGAATTAGTCCCGTTGTATTAGGACATCACGTTACGATGGATGGTGGTACTGGACTTGTCCATACTGCTCCAGGGCATGGTGAAGATGATTATATTATCGGTAAACAATATGGACTTGATATTTTATGCCCAGTTGATGGCAAAGGTCATATGACAGCTGAAGCTGGTAAATATGAAGGACAATTTATTGAAAAATGTAATAAGAGTATTGTTGTTGATTTAGATGAACTTGGGTATTTATTAAAAATGCAATGGATTACTCATAGTTACCCACATGACTGGCGAACTAAAAAGCCAGTAATTTATCGTGCTACTCCGCAATGGTTCGCATCAATTGATTCTTTAAAAGAAGATATGATGAAAGAAATTAAAGCAGTGACTTGGTTCCCTTCATGGGGAGAAACAAGAATGGAAAACATGGTTAAGGACCGTAATGCTTGGTGTATTTCTCGCCAAAGAGCTTGGGGTGTACCAATTCCTGTTTTCTATAATGAAGATGACACTGAAATATTAGATAAAGCAGTAATAAATCACGTTGCTGATATCTTCGCTGAAGAAGGAAGTAATGCATGGTTTACTAAAGACGCTGTTGATTTATTACCAAAAGGCTATACAAACCAAGCATCACCAAACGGAATCTTTAGAAAAGAAACTGATATCTTAGACGTTTGGTTTGACTCAGGAACATCACACCAAGGTGGGATGGTTGACTTTGGAATGAGTTATCCTGCTGATTTATATTTAGAAGGTAGTGACCAGTACCGTGGTTGGTTTAATTCAAGTTTATCAACAGGTGTTGCATTTACTGGAAAAGCGCCATACAAAAGTGTGTTAACACACGGTTTTGTTTTAGACGCTAATGGTCGTAAAATGAGTAAGTCTGTTGGTAATGTTATTGATCCTCTTAAAATTATGAATCAAAGTGGGGCTGATATCTTACGTTTATGGGTTGCCTCAGTTGACTATCAAAGTGATGTAAGAATTAGTAATGATATGATGAAACAAGTAAGTGAATCATATCGTAAAATTAGAAATACATTTAAATTTATGTTAGGTAACTTAGGTGACTTTAATCCAGCAACTGACGCAGTTCAGTTTAGTGAATTACCTGAACTTGATAAATATATGACAATCAAATTAAATAATCTTGTTAAAGAAACAATCTACAGATTTGATCACTATGAATTTGATACTGTTTATCGCGAAATCACTAACTTTGTCACAAGAGATTTAAGTTCATTCTATCTTGACTTTACAAAAGATATT
>JASFZA010000058.1:0-5556 GCA_045046715.1 Candidatus Izemoplasma sp. | reverse complement strand
ATATATAAGGTATACCTTCAGGTTTAGTTCAACATAAAGCACATATTCGGCTTTGCCGAAAACGATGCTTAATTGTTAGGCACTGGCTTCTATTCATGATATTCTTTCTTTCATTTATTTTTGAAGCTGAGTTACCCTTAAGTTTACATTAATCTCATCTATTTCTTTTTTTGGTATCTCAATTTCTTTAGCTATTCGAGGCCATTGACTTACAGCGGATATAACTTCATCTAATATTTGGTTGGTCTTTTTTATGCCAAAGGCTTTACCAAAATCTGATAAGTCATCTCTTGTGAAATTGTCAAATTTTCCATTCAAAGATGATTGATGAACACTTGTCCAAATTCCACTAGGTTTGTTAGAATATGTAATGTCATAAGCTGGAGATATTTGCCACTTTCCTTTAGTATCCATTAAGAATGAAAAGTTTTTGACGTGATCATCATGATTTCTGGCTACTACGTTAAATAGTGCTCTTCTATATTGTTGTTCAAATTGTTTATAATTGAGATTTAGTCTTTTCATTAGCCTAAATAATGTTTCATAACTACTGGCTTTTGGAATTTTAAAATCTATACCTGCTAAAGCACCAAAGGTTTGCATGTGTATTTTTTCACCTTTATCAGTTCTATCAAATCGTTTGGTTAAAAAATGGAATCTATTGTTTTCTTCATATAAAATGCTATCTGATATTTCTATACCAGCTTTTTTTGCTAATTTATAATATGCGTATTCTATTTTTCCAATTCCCTCACTTTCTCCAAGTGATTTTTTATTAGCTCCATCAATTTTAAGGAGCCAATATGAAAACCCTTCTGGTTGCATAATATCTCCAGGTTTGATTTCTTTAATTTTATTATTTGAATCAGTTTTAATAGCTATCAAAGCTTTCGCTCTTGCTCCTCCAACGGATGATCCAATTCGTAAAATGTTGGTTAAACTGTTTTTATCTATATCGTCATAAGATGTTTCCTGTTTACTTTCTAATACTTTTCTGGATACTTGGAGTAACTCACTAACATCTACATTGTAATCATTACTTTCCTTATGATTAAACGGTTCATACTCTAATGCTCCCATGCCTCTTAGACCCACGTACGTTAATCTGTCTACTGGATTTATATCGGCTATTAAAATACTCCTCTGTTTTAACCATTCTTTCATCATTATATTACCAAAATCATCTGGCATTGAATCGGATAGTAAATAAGGTAAATCATGAAAATTTATATTGTCTCTATTCGTTTCGAATACCGTCCCTTGTTTCGGCATTAATATAGGGGAAGGCTCTATTCCGTTTTTTAAAGCGTTCTCACTATACTGAAAAGTAGCACTTCCTTTAGTGCTATTCCATTCAACTGTACCTAATTCTTCATTATACAATTTCACTTGTACTATCATCGCTATTTTATTTTTTTAGATGCACGTTGTCTTTCAGATTTCAATTTTGCCTTTTCAAATTTTAATTTTAATTCTAAATTTTCTCCAATTCGAAATACTGATTCAAGGTCTTTGATTCGGTTTAATCTTATTAAAATTCGTATTAAACTTTCAACGGATGTAGATTTCCCCTTTTCGATAAGGCTAATTGTCGATACACTTAGTCCAACCTCTTGACTTAGTTCTTTTTGCGTAAGGTTATGTTGAACCCTTATTTTTTTCAGCCTGTTTCCGATTTCTTTTAGTATTTCGGGCTCTGTTAAAAACAACCAACTATTCATATTTTCTATTTAACTAATGAATTATTCATACTTAATGATAATAATCGATATAACTATTAATATTCTATAAGTTAATGCAAATATAGTATTTATTTGTATAACTATTAAAATATGCATAGTTAAATCTACTTTGTGAAGATAACTATTGATATGTCGTAAGTTAAATTGTAGAGGGTGCTGCTTGTACCTAACGATTAACTGTATGAATAGTTTGACATTTAAAGCTCAATCCTATCCGTTTTATGTAAACATAGATAAAAGCTTTGAGCTACGCAAACCATTAACGCCAAATTATTTATGACAGTATGTTGTAACCTGTGCTTTATTCATAATTGTATTTTACTATTGGATTATGTTCTTCTTTAATAACAGTCCATTTAAAATCACATTTCTCATTCTCGTCCCAATCATTAGGATAATTAATTCGAAAATAACCACCAATTGCAGATTCCATCCCATCTTGTGGACCTCCACCAATACTCATCCCCATATCGGTTGGTGCAAAGTCTATATCTTCAAATTGTGCCGATAGAAGCGCAATTAATCCACACATTGCGTCAATTAAATTTTTAAAATCAGCATTATGGAATTCTGAATGTCGACTATGTTTGGTTTTATTGTAAACTCCCCACCAAATATGTTTTTTATCTAAATCCCATTTTTCAAAAGGTCTGCGAATATTATCATCACCTTTCCAAACTGGTAATTTTACTTCATATTGGGAAAGTTTATGTGATTTATTAATTTTTCGATAATCATTCATATTCCAATCATCAGGTTTAGAATATCCATTTTCTTTTAGAATTGCCTCGCAATTAGCCTCTACTTCAATACAAATACGAAACAATAATTCATGAATTCGAAATGAGTAAGTATCCAGATTTTCATTCGCAGGTTCTATAAAATCCAATAAGTTTTAAAATCCTTTTGTATGATAAGATAAGCTCGAATGTAATGTTCAGGAGAATCAGTAAAATCTTCGTGCTGTAAATAATGCCACAATCCACCATGCCTTTTAGCTTCATCGGTAAATTGTCTAATCGTTCTTTTATAGGGTTTATTTATGCTCATTTGTATTACAGTTTTTCAGCATTGGTTACAACAAAATTATATGTACCATTGTGGCACATATCATACCTACTAATATTTAAGAGAGTAATTTTAGAAATGGGGATTTAATGAGAGTAATTTTAGATTTAATAAAATATTAGCAATTGTTAAAATTATTGTAACTACTCAGGTTTATTATAATATTGATATATAGTTATTTGAAAAAATAGTTTCACGCAAAGCACGCTAAGAAAAAAATATGCAAAGGCCGTATTTAACACATTATAAGCCTTTTGCGCTCTTTGCGAGAAAACTATAAAGTACTAATATTTTATATGCAATTTTATTTATAGTATAGTATTCTCACACTATGCTTCTTTATAAACATCTAAGAAGCTTCCTATCAAATCAATAGCTTCATTAAATTTATTAGATTCTATACCAAAGCTTATTCTAAAATGTTGATTCTTACCAAAAACTGAACCTGGAAGTAATGACACCTTCTGTTTAGATAAGAGTTCATTACAAAAACTATCAGAATTATTGCTCCCTTTAAGCTTAGGAAAAGCAACCAGTCCTCCTTTTGGCTCCACATAATCAAAGAAGTTATTATACTTATCCATGAATATATTTAAGGTATTAACATTTTTTAAAATTTGATTCTTGATATGGGATATTATTTTATCTTTATTTTTTAACATCACCACTGCTAAATAATCGCTAATTGGCGATGTAACATGAGTTAAATAATGTTTATACTCTCTACATTCTTCAATAATTTTATCTTCTGAAATCAGCCACCCTATTCTCAAACCATTTACACCAAAGCATTTTGTTATTGATCCTGTAGCTGCAACTTTTTTATGAATATTATAACATATATCAAATCCTGACACCAAAAGTTCTGTTCCGGGTTGTAAGGGTAAAAATTTATAATGTTCATCAAACAGTATATAAATATCATGCTTTTTAGCTAATCTCGATAGATCTTTTATGGTATCTTCATCAAGCGTAGAACCTGTAGGATTATGAGGGTTATTGATAATTATTAGCTTCGTCTTAGAAGAAATCATTGATTCAAGAGTCTTTAAACATGGCAAATAATTTGATTCCTGGATTAACTCTAAATATTTAATATCACAACCAATTGCTCTTGGCAATTCAGATAGGGTTTGAAATTCGGGATATTCCACAATAACTTCATCGCCTGCTTCAAGTATTGAATTAAAAAAAGAAAATAGTGCTTCTGTTACACCTGTAGTAACTAAAACATTTTCAACCTTAACATTCTCGTAACAAGTTACTATCTCATTTCTAAGTTCAATAGTACCTCTAGTGTCAGGATTCATTAAGTTAATCTCTTTCAGATTATTTATATCTTCATTACAAAGATTTAGTATATCATTTAAAATAAAATCAGCATATCCGCTCTCAGACAGATTGTACTTAACAAGTTGATTATCTGCTAACCAATCTTCCATCAATAGTTTGTTAATTTTCACACCAATACTCCTTTCTCTCGATCCTTTAGGTTTTTACACTCACAATTTAGTTTTTTTAATCCTGAAACATCCTGTGTTTTATTAAAGTATTCTATTTCTCTACGAATGTCATTATCACATTTAGGACATGAATTCGGCATTCTTTCCTTAGAAAGATTTTCATCACTTAGTCCAATAAAAATACAACCGTACTCATACGTTTTTAGAATCACATCAACAACACTCCATAGATTTAGCATCCTGTATTTTGATTGTAAATACAATTTTTCTAAGTTTGAATCTTCTGATATAAATACTGGCTCAAATGCTACTCTAGCCGTTACACCATATTTCTGCGCAACAGAAAATACATACTTTGCACTCTCTACAGCATCGATAATAGCTTCATTTTCAGTTAAGCCAGGTGGTTTAATTAAAAGATAGACCAACAAAGTACATTCAGCCTCTTTAAGGGTTTTTACCGTTTTCTCAAAATCATCCTTACTTAAATTTTTATTGATTACACTGTTTCTAACATAATCATTGGCACTTTCAAGTCCTATACCAAAATCTAATATTTTATCCTTTAAAACTTTTTTACACTCAATTAATTTTTCGAGAGTTACATACTCTGCTCTCGATTCAATTGATATCCTTTTTATATGAGGTATATTTGCTACCCTTTCTAATAAAGCTTTCCTAGTTTGTGGTTTTACCTCATTATCATTTAAAAACGATCCAAGTGTTAGTAAATCAATTTCACCAACATTATCAAGATTATGCATTGTTAAAGATTGTTCAAACTGATTAATAATATCATCTTGAGAGATATTATTATCAGCATTCTTAATAAACCCGCAAACAGTACAACCACCATTATTATTTTTTGCATACTCACAACCAGTGGTTTTTAATACAACCATTAGTCTATTGGTGTTAATACCATTAATGTTTACAGGGCTAATTCTGCTAAAAGCCGGTTCCATACTTACTCCTTATATTAAATTGAAAATTACTAAAAATCACCAAAGGTCTCACTAAACTTTTCATTTATAAGGGAGATATCTTCTTTAGCTATAATTATATTATCAATCAGAATAATACTGATAGCAAGGACATATATAAAGTAAGGTTATTTTCTTTGGTGAAAAATTTTATCCCTTCTGCCTCTTCTTTACTCAGGACAACATTTACTGTTGCTCCTTCATGACTTTGCACTATAGGTTGAACATAATCGGTTGGAAGGTTTAATACGGGTATCTCTCCTTCAAATTTATTAAGCCAATATTGTTCCTGATCTTTTA
>JASFZA010000057.1:0-3511 GCA_045046715.1 Candidatus Izemoplasma sp. | reverse complement strand
GTTTCTTCAATAGTTAATGCTTTAACATATCTATTATTAATATATGCTAATTTTTCTTTATCAAATTTAGCTGGTGATTTTGAAAGTCTTGATTCATCAAACATCTCAATTAATTGATCATGTGATAAAATTTCTTCTTCACCTTTTGGACTCCATCCAAGAAGTGATATAAAATTAAATAACGCTTCTGGTAAATATCCTAATTCTTGGTATTGTTGAATAAACTGAATAATTGATTCATCACGTTTAGACAATTTCTTATTATCGTCATTTACAATTAACGTCATATGACCAAAGACAGGTGGTTCCCATTTAAAAGCACGATAAACCATCAATTGTTTTGGTGTGTTCGTAATGTGATCGGCACCTCTTAAAACATGTGAAATCTCCATTAAATGGTCATCAATAGCACATGCAAAGTTGTAAGTTGGAATACCGTTGTTTTTCATAATTACCCAGTCGCCAACATCTTCACTTTTAAAAGTTACTTCACCTTTAACTAAATCATCAAAAGTATAAGTTTGAAGTTTTGGAACTTTAAATCTTAAAACAAACGGTTTATTTTGTTCAGGTGCTCCTAAACATTTTTTTGAGTAATGAAATTTATCAATACCATCTATAACTTGTTGTTCACGTTCTTCTGCTAATTCCTCAACAGTACAGTAACATTTATACGCTAATCCTTTCATAACTAATTGATTTGCGTACTTTTGATAAATATCAATTCTTTCTAATTGACGGTATGGTCCAAATCCTTTATCTTTATCAACAGATTCGTCCCATTCTATTCCTAGCCAGTTCAAAAATTTTAATTGACTATTTTCCCCAGCTTCAATGTTTCTTGCAATATCAGTATCTTCAATTCTAATAATTAAAGAACCATTATGTTTCTTTGCAAATAAATAATTAAATAATGCTGTTCTTGCTCCACCAATATGCAAATGCCCTGTAGGGCTTGGTGCGTATCTTACTCGTACACTCATATTATCACTCCTAGACTTCATATATTATATTATAACAGCACCCAAAACACAAATAAAATATAAAAAAAACACAACAATAAATGTTGTGTTTTTTGTTAGCGTTTTATTAACGTTTACTAAATTGTGGTGCACGTCTAGCGCCTTTAAGTCCTGGTTTTTTACGTTCCTTAACACGTGGATCACGTGTAATAAGTCCTGCAGGTTTTAATACTTTTCTGTATTCAGCATTAACTTCAAGTAAAGCGCGAGTAATTCCGTGACGGATTGCTCCTGCTTGCCCTGTAATTCCTCCACCGTTTACATTAACTCTAATGTCGAAAACATTGTCGTTTGATGTTATTACTAGTGGTTGCAATACGTCTAAACGTGTTGCAGCTGACGGAACATAATCTTCAAATGATTTTCCGTTAATGACGAATTTACCTGTACCAGGTGTTAACATAACACGTGCTACTGAGCTTTTTCTACGTCCTGTACCTCTGTACATTACATTGCTTGCCATATAAATTCCTCCTAACCTTTAAGCTCTAAAACCTGAGGTTTTTGAGCAGTGTGTGGATGTGTATCGCTTGCGTACACAAATAATTTTTTATACATTTGACGACCAAGTCTTCCTTTTGGAAGCATTCCTTTGATTGCGAACTCTATTAATCTCTCAGGATGTTTAGCGTTCATTACTTTTGCTGTTGTTTCTTTTAATCCACCAGGGTACTGAGAGTGTCTATAATATTTCTTTTGCTCCCATTTTTTTCCTGTAAGCTCAATATCTGATGCGTTAATTACGATTACGTAATCTCCACCATCAACATGAGGTGTAAATGTTGGTTTGTGTTTTCCTCTAAGGATAGTAGCGACTTCTGTTGATAGACGTCCTAATCTTTGTCCTTTAGCATCAACTACAAACCAGCTTCTTTCTACTGTTTGATTGTTTGCCATATATGTTTTCATTTTTATTCCTCCAATTATCCATTTATAATTTCGGGCGTGGGATGAAAGTTATAAATGTACCGCTGTATATATTATCGTATTTAAATATGTTTGTCAATGAATTTGAGACATTTTTTTAAATTAATCAATAATAATTTTAGTAAAGTTACCCACTACCTTTTTAACTGTTGAAACACTTATAAACGCATTAGGGTCAATGTGTCTTATTAGTGAGACAATTCTATTTAATTCATATGATGAAATTATCGTGTGTAAAATAGCCTTATCATTATTCGAATAAGCGCCTTTACCACTCGATACTGTAATACCGTGTCTTGTTTTTCTTACAAGTATTTCTGATACATCTTTACCATGCTCCGTGATAACTTCTAACTTAATATAGTTATAGGATGTGTGAACTTTATCAATTACTAAGTTTGTCATCATTACCCTTATTATTGTATAAATGGCAATTGGCCAATTAAATAAGAATCCTGATAATGAAACAATAACACCGTTTAATAAAAGTCCTAAATTCCCAACTGTTAAGTTTGTATTTAATGCGATATATTGAAATATGATGTCTGTTCCACCCATTGAACCACCAACTCTTAGTGTGAGTCCTGCTCCAATACCTAATAAAATACCACCAATAATTGCATTTGTTATGAAATCATTTTCAATAACTATTTCAACAGGAATTAGTCCTAAAAATAGCGATTGAATGATTATCGAAAAGATACTATAGTAAATGAATTTTCTTGTCATTTTCATATATCCAAATATCATAATTGGAATATTTAAAACAAATACAAGCAATCCTAAATTGGTTGATATATCAAAGAAATGATTTAATACATTGATCACTAACTGGGCAATCCCCGTTAAACCTCCAGAATATAATCCAATTGGATTTAAAAACCAAAGTACTCCAATTGATCCGATTAAACTTCCTAAAGTTATAAATACTGTTTTCTTAATTTCTTTTTTTAATTCTTTACTCAAGAGATAATATCTCCTTTATTTAAACTTGTTGATTCAATAACTTCCAATGTTTTTTTATTTTTACCAGCAAGAACCATTCCTTCACTAAGGACTCCTCTTAACTTAACAGGTTTTAAGTTTTTAACAACAATAACTTTTTTACCAATTAAATCTTCTGGTTTATAAAACTTTGAAATACCTGAAACAATTTGTCTTACTTTATCACCAGTGTCAATTTGTGATACAAGTAATTTATCAGCATTAGGATGAACTTTAGATTCTAAAATTTCACCTACTACTAAATCAATTTTATTAAAATCTTCAATCGTAATAAAATCTTCCTCTTCAATTATTTCTTCAACATCTACTTTATTGTTTAATAAATCTTTTAAATAATCTTCTTCAACTTTTTTATCTAATCTCGGAAACAATGGAACCGGTTTACTTGTTACTGTTAATTCTTCGATTAAACCAAATTCTAAGCTTTCCCAAGTTTGAAGATTTTTCGGAATATTAAGTTGTTCAAAAAGTTTAGCTGAAGATTCAATTAAAATCGGTTGTAACATAATACCAATATGTCTTAATGATTCAACTAAGTAATACATTACACTATTTAA
>JASFZA010000056.1:0-5671 GCA_045046715.1 Candidatus Izemoplasma sp. | reverse complement strand
TGTTAGTGCAGGGAGTAGAAAAAGAGCTTCTTTACACGCTTTAAAGTTAGTTGGAATTAGAGATCACGCTGATAAATACCCATATGAATTAAGTGGTGGGCAAAAACAACGAGTGGCTATCGCTCGTGCTTTTGTAAAGAATCCAGATATTATTATCGCTGATGAACCAACTGCTGCATTAGATACAAAAACTTCAAAAGATATCTTAGATCTTTTAAAAGATTTGTGCCGTACTAAACTTTTAATTATTGCAACACATAATAAATCGATTGTCAGAGATTATGGTTCTCGTGTTATTGAACTTAAAAGTGGATATACAATTAAAAATGAATTAATTATTGATCCAAGTAAAGTCCGTGTAGATGAATTAGATTTAATAATTGATAAAGAACTAGAAGAAGACTATGAAATTATTGAAAAACTAATTGATATTGAACAACATGTTTCAGAAGAAAACAAAGATACTGTCCTTAAAGACCTTGGTGTTGATCTCCAAGACTTTAGATTAAACAAACAAGATGATTTTAGTATTGATCAAGAGTTAAAGTATCGATTAATTAAAGAACGACAACAAAATTCTAAATTAAATACAAGGATATATCGCTTCTTACAAACAAGCGACAACTTCCATGGTAAAAAGAATTATGCAAATAAGTCATTTATCAGAAATCTTGGACTTCATTTGTTTAGTTCACTAATATTCACAGTGTTTTTATTAACACTGGTTTTTGGCTTGAATTTCCTTACTGAAACATTTGGTGGTTTTAATGAAAAAGCGATGTATTCTAGAACAATGAACAATGAAAATGTTCTATTCTTTACTGATGACGAGTTCTTTATGGATAGTGAAGATCAGGATTTATATTCTAAACTTGAACGTAATTTTATTGCTGATTTTACCCAAACAGAAATTAAAACTACTAATTTTATGGATTACTTATTCATTGATCCTTATTTTAGATATCAATATGAACAAGAAAAGATTTTATATATTGAAAATGAATTAATTGAACTTGGACAAGAAGATATCTTTGCAATTTACTACAATAATTCTAGTGTTGTTTTACGAGAAGAAAATCCTGAGATTATCTTTGATGACTTAAAATATACATATCAAAATATTGTAACGAATCCGGTACCTTTTACTTACGTTACGTCATTTATGAATACGGATATTGATGAAAACTTAATTTATCAATTTACTTACGTCTTTGCTGAAAGTAACGAAGATATTTTAAATGATCATTTACTTGAAGGCTCAAGACTACCTGATACTACTTTAGAAGTTGCTATACCAGTATCGTTCTTATTTGACTTTGAGATTTTAAATACTAGTGATTTTAAAGATGATAATGGCCAAATTCTAGAAATTATACCAAGTAATTTAATAAGTGCCGCATTTTTTGAACTTAGTGAAAGTGATAGAGTAATCGAAATAACAAGAAATGTTATTACGATTGAAGATGATGGTGATGGTTATATTGAAAGCTATACTGAGGTTTCCGAAGAGTTTTTAATTGTTGGACTTGTTAACTTTGATGGTGATATTAATCCGTTCCTTGAAATGAGAGATGATATTTTCATTAGTAACAATGCGAGTATTAATTTTAGTTTTATCTTTAGTTCAAAAGCTAGTGAATTAGTTAATTTTGAAATAATTAATAATTCTGTTAACTATAATTTTAGTAAAAGTATTCAGTATGCAGAAATTAGTAAAGTAAACTATGAGTTATACGATGTCGATCAAATAGTTAAAGAATTTGATGATAACTATTTAAACGATATCTTAGATAATATTACTACAGAATTTACATTGTGGATTGATTCATTAAATGATGCATCCGCAATTGTTGCTACTTACGTTGAAGCTGATTTAGCAGGATTATCACCTAGTGGTGTATTTTTAGATGATATTATTGATAATGAGTTGTTCCCTGGATTTACATATCAGGATTTACTAAATTACTATGTGGCACAACATTTATCAGTAATTAGCAGTATTTCTGAATTTGATTATATCTGTCCAACTTGTGATTTTACTGATCGTGATTTTGATGAAGTGCTACCGCTTGCAGAGTCTTCATATGAACGGTTACTACTTAGTAACGATTATAAAGATATGTTAGAGGTATATGGTGATGTATCAAGATTAACTTATCAAGAAAGCACAAATAGGATTATCTATGAGTACTATGGAGCTTATTTTAATAATCAATTTTATGAGAGTAGTTTAGGAGATTACTATTCACTTGAACTTGTTAGTTCGTTCGCAAGAGAATCAGGTGGAATTCTTTCACTTGTTTATCTTGTTATTCCAAGATCATTGTTTGATTTCTTTTCTTGGAGTGAAAGTATTGTTGATATGATCGAACGACTTGAAACTAACGCTGGATTCATATCGTTTATGGAAAGTACAAACTTAGATTTATTAATTAGTAGTGTAAGTACTAATGCAATAAGAAGTGTTGTAATGATTGTCTTATATTTAGTTGTCTATTTAATTTTATTTATCTCAACAATATTTCTAAGTGTTGTGCTAATGAATCTTTATTCAAATATTTATGAAACAGCCACAAGAAAACGTATAAAAGAACTTGCTAGTTTACGAATTCTCGGTACTAGTTACGAAGACATTCATGACATGGTTAAAATCGAAAATAAACGTGTTGCTGTCTTTAGTTATGGTAGTTTCTTAATCATATTAATAATTTTAAGCAAATTAAATCTATTTACAGATGAACCAATTAACCATTACTATATGCCGTTACTTGGACTATTCTTTGATTTTAATTTATATGATGTATTTATATTAAATTACTTTGTTATTGGAATAGTATCGATTGTTTTCTATTTCTTTATCTATAAATTTATTATTAAGCGAGTATCTACTAAAAAAATCCTTAATATTGATACGATTGAAGCAATTAAGGATGGTGAAAACTTATGATTGAAGTGCAAAATTTAAGAAAAGTATTCCCAACTAAAGAAAGAGATTTTATTGCTTTAAAAGGTGTCAGTTTAAAATTTGAACCAGGAGAGTTTATTGCAGTTCTTGGTGAAAGTGGTAGTGGTAAAACAACATTCTTAAATATGATAAGTGGTGTTGATGTTAAAACGAGTGGTAAAATATTCTTTAATGAAGAAGATGCTGATAACTTTAATGACAGTAAATGGCGCGAAATAAGAAACCAAGAAATTGGCTTTATTTTCCAACGTTTTAATTTAATTGATCATTTGACAGTAATGGAAAATATTATTTTACCGTTAATTTTGACAGGTAGTGATAGTATGATTGCAAAAGAAATTGCTTTACGATTACTTGTTGAAGTTGGACTTGAAGGTTTGGACGATAAGCTTGCGAATGAACTTAGTGGTGGACAACGTCAAAGAGTAGCTATCGCAAGAACAATAATTATCAATCCGACAATTATTCTTGCTGATGAACCAACCGGTGCCCTTGATAGTACAACTGCCCTTGAAATAATGGCGTTATTACAAAAATTCGCTGCTGGTAGAATTATAATTATGGTTACTCATGATGAAGACTTAGCATATAAAAATGCAACTAGAGTTGTCAGACTTTATGATGGTGAAGTAATTGGTGACGAGATTATAAGTGAAAAGAACAGTATGACTAGAGATAGTACAAATCAATTATTAACTTATGAAACTAAAGTTACAAGAAGACTTAAAAAACGTTTAGGAAAACAATTTCCTGAAATTAAAGATTCTTTAGTTATCGGACAAAAAAGTTTTGTTCCTTTAGAAAGAAAATATGTTTCAAATAATCCACGTTTTACAAGGATTATAGCGAAAAAGAACTTTAAACAAAAAATTAAGATTAACCGTAGAATCCTTCTGAGCTTTGTGATAAGTATTGCGTTAATCTTAGTTGTTAATATTGTTTTAAAAAATATTGCAAACTATAACTTTAATCTATTTGATATAAATAATAACTATGAACAATACTTGGTTAAAGATTATGATTCAATCGATGATGTCATGACTATCTTAGATGATGATCCTTTAATTGGTGAGGTATCAACGTACTATGAATTATACGTTCAAGAGATGTATTTGGTTACACAAAATGAGTTTAGACCGATTTCTTCAAGTGTAACGACAACTAATAAAGGCGTATTTAGCCCAAAAATGGTAAGTTTACCAGAAACGAGAAGTAACTTCTATTTGAATAGTCAAATTATCGCTGGAGGATATCCACTTCAAGATAACCATATTCTTGTTACAAGTGAGTTTTTACTTGTTAGATTTTACGGTTATAGTTTAGAAAGCGTTTATAATACCGAACCACTAGCTAATATTAATAAACTAAATGATTTTATTGGAACTTCTCTTTATATGTGTGGGGAAACTATTATTACTGGTGATGATGATATTGTAGTTGATGATATAACTGAATCTTGTTATTCTTATGTAATTAGTGGTGTTTTAAATAGTTATTATAATGGAATTAATTATTCAGGAAATATCTTTGTTCCAATAGCAGGGTATGATGCTTACTTAGATGATTTAGAGGTAAACAAAGGTTTTACTCGCGTTGATGAATATTATGATGAGTACGTTGCTTTTTACTTATTAGATTTTGAAAAAGGAATAAGTATTACCGATTTAAGCACAGAGCTTGATGCTACTGTGTTTAATGAAGAGTTACGTGATTATAACGAAACTAACACTTTAAGAGATATGCTTGATTATATTTATATTAGTGTCTTCTTGAGTTTGATTGTTATAAGTGGAACAATTGATATAAATATTGTTATTAGTAGTGTTGTGTCAAGAACAAGAGAAATAGGTATTTATTCATGTATTGGTGTTAGTAAAAAAAGTATTAGAAATATGTTTATATTTGAAACAATGCAGATCGCATCAAGGATTTTATTTATTAACGGTATACTATTTATCGGAATAGCTTTAGGATTTAAGTTAGTATATAAAAATGTTGTTGTTGATTTAACAGGTTTTGAAAGTCTTTTTGGAACTAATGAAATGTTTAGTTATGAAATATTCTTTAGCTTAACAACAATTATCCTTGCTATTGTATTCTTATTTATTAGTGTATTAATTCCATCATTTAAAGCTGCGAACATGCGCGCAATTGATGCTTTAAGAAGTGAGTGATTTAGATGAGCCGCGGAGACATTATATTACGTTTAGTTGATGTTACTCGTATTTACGAGACAAAAGAAGGTCGAAAAGTTGTAGCACTTGATAAAGTGACTACGTCTTTTAAACGTGGTGAATTTGTGGCTATTGTTGGTAAAAGTGGTAGTGGTAAGAGTACATTGATTAATATTCTTGGTGGACTTGACATGCCTAACTCTGGGGATTACTTCTTAGAAGGTAATAATATCGTTAACATTAATGAGGGACATTGGGACGCTATTAGAAATGAGAAGATCGGATTTATTTTCCAGGAATATCATTTAATTGAATATTTAAGTGTTTATAAAAATGTTGAAATTGCTTTAAAGTATCAAAGTTCATTAAATAAAAAAGTAAAAGACGCTAAGATAAAAGATATTTTATCTAAAGTTGGAATTTTAGAACATATGCACAAACATCCATCACAACTCTCCGGCGGACAACGCCAAAGAGTTGCGATTGCAAGAGCGCTCGTTAAGGACCCTGCGATTATTTTAGCTGATGAACC
>JASFZA010000055.1:0-7521 GCA_045046715.1 Candidatus Izemoplasma sp. | reverse complement strand
AAATATGATTATCTCTGAGAGTACAATTTATCCGATATTAAGAAAAATGGTTAAAGAAGATTTCTGTAGTACATATTTAAGAGAGTCAAATGAAGGACCGCCTAGGAAGTACTTCAAGATTACAAAAATTGGAAGAATAAAACTTGAGGAACTCCTTAGCGATTGGGAGAAATTTGAAAAAGTTGTTAATAGAATGACTAGAGGTGATGTATATGAATAAAATAGAGTTTTTAAGAAAACTTGATAAACAATTAGAAGCGCTCGATCAAGAGGAAAGAAAAGAAATATTAGATTTTTATGAAGAAAGATTTTACAGTGGAACTTTTTATGAAAATAAAACAGAAGAAGAAGTTATTTCTGAACTAGAATCGCCAAGTGTAATTGCAAATAATGTTTTAACTGAGTATGGAATAACTGCCAAGTTTAGTAACAAAGTGCATTTTAGAGAAAGTCGTATTAGTGGTATACAAGTTATGCTTTTAATACTATTTGATTTGATTATTACCTCATGGTTAGTTATTACTTTAGCAAGTGTAACATTCGCACTATTCGCAACAGTGTTAACATATTTTGCAACATTCTCATTATTATTTGGTGATTATGGTTCTAGTGGAGTTGCATTATTTGTATTCTTCAGCGGGATATATATATTTATATTGTTATTTGCGTTATTCTTATTAGACTTAACAGTAGGGGTAACTAAAACAATATTTATGTGGCACCTAAATGTTTTTAAATACAGAAACAGATCAAAAGTAGCTAAATCATTTAATAAAAAAAGTGTTGAAGGATGGTTCAAAAAACATCGAAGATTTAACTCATTAAGAAGACTGCTATTTATTTTAGCTTTAGTATTAACAATGTATAGTGGGTATGAATTATTTTATGGAAATGACTCAATAATTGATGAGTATCAAAATAGAACAGTTGAAACTGCTATTTACAATCATGATGTTGAACAAGATATACTTGATTTAACATCATGGGAATTAATAACAGACTTTGATACAATGGATATTGAAATAGTAACAGTACCGGGGAATACAATAAATATAATTCATAATTACTATGATGAAAACGAATTTGAAGTTACGTTTAATGAAGATACAAAAACAATAAATATTACTAACAATGTCAAAGTTCAGTTATTTAATTTAGATTTACTTGCATTATTTTTTGAGGATGATGATGGTTTGATTATCGAGATTCCAAGTAATTTATTGTTAACAGAATTGGATATTAATAATGAAAATGGATCAATAAATATTATTGATGTAAATACGGGTAAACTTAGTGTATATAATGTTAATGGCAATATTAGTTTAAATAATATTACCGTTACGCAGAAAGTAAGTATGAGAACTACAAACGGCAATATAAGTATTAAAAACATCGCTGGCGAAGTTGAAATAGAAGTGGTTACAACAAATGGAAATATAAGTATAAATAATGTTGAATTTACAGTTATTGAATCTTCATCAACAAATGGACATATCAATTTAGATAACATTGGGCAAAATGGAAATACAATAATTGTAATTGCTCAAACAACAAATGGAAATATTGATGTTAAGGATACATACGCAACAAATATACTTTTAGATACAGTAAACGGAGATATTGATTTATTTAACACAGATTTATCATTTGATATTATATTAGAAGTGCATACATCTTTAGGAACAGTTACAACAAATATTGAATAATATGATAATTAAAAGGCCTTCATTGCGAAGGCCTTTAGTTTATAATGTATTCTTTTGCTTCTAAATTTTGATATGTAACAATTAAGTAACCTGTTTTATAAGTGGTAATATATCCATATTTATAGAGGAAGTTAATATTAAGTTTTGTTTTTTTAACTAACGATAAAAATACATCAAGTTTAGTAGTTTTTAAGATATGTTCATCCCAAAATATTTTAGGTTTAACTTTTGAACGTAGTAAGTAATCTCGTTTTATATTATCAAACATATCAGCGTAATTTTTGAACTTAATTTCTTTTAAGAAATTAAGCAATGCACCATAAACTTGATCAACTTGATATGCGAATGTTGGAAGGTTGTTTGTTTTGTAGTAAATACTTAAATCTCTAAAGAAGTCATAAGAAGAAGAGTAATGATTTATTACTTCTAAAACAGAAGTATTAAAATATCCTTTATTATGATACATTTCAAGCATATGTTCAACATCATGGATTTCATCTAAATCTTCTGGAGATAATGATTCGTTCTTTGTTATTTGGTAAGGTGAAGCCTCTAAAAATTCATAGCTATATTTCTCAGATTCGTTTCTTATCTTAGTACCTCTAAGCATCTTTAAGAACCCTAATTGAAGTTCTTTAGCACCTAACTCAAAGACTTCGTTAAATGTTTTTTTAAATGATTCTAAGTCTTCTTTAGGAAGGCCAGCAATCAAATCTAAATGAAGATCAACCACTTTATGTTTTTCAATCAATTTTATATTTTCAAATAGCTTTTTAGTATTTTGGATCCGGTTAACAAGTAAGTTAGTAGCTTCATTTGTTGATTGAATTCCAATTTCAAATCTAAATAAGCCTACTGGCGCAAATTCATTAACGTATTCAATGATAGCTTTTGGTAATACATCACCAGTAATTTCAAATTGGAATACTGTTCCTTGTTTATGATTTTTAATAATAAAATCAAATAGATTTATTACTTGTTTATTTGCGTTAAAAGTGCGATCTAAGAATTTAAAAGTTTTTGCTCCTTTTCCTAGGAGATAAAGGATTGATTTTTTAACTTCTTCCATATCAAAGAACCTAACAGTTTTTTCTAGTGAGCTTAAACAATAACTACACTTGTAAGGGCAACCTCTACTAGTTTCAATATAAGCAATTTTATTTGGAATGTTTACGATATCTTCTTCAAAATAGTAAGGCATGTTTAAGGTTGTTAAATCCAATATTTCTTCAATAGGATTGTTAATTAATACACCGTCTACCATCGTTGTTAAATTAATAACATCTTCAATTGGAGTATTATTATTTAATGCATGAAGCAACATGTTAAATGAATATTCACCTTCACCTTTGATTATATAATCAGCACTTGTGTTGTGGATGTAGAACTCACTTTCATAACTAACCTCAGGACCACCAATTAATATTTTGTTTTTATAAGATTTGCTTAACTCTTCGATTACTTTTTTAATGATTTCTATATTCCAAATATATGCAGAAAAGCCTACTAACGTTGGGTTTAATTTAATAATCTCATCAACAATTTTTAAAACATCATCTTTGATTGTATATTCAATAAAATCAACATCAAAATCACTATTAGCTTTTAACAGTCTGATAGCGTTATTTGTGTGAATAAATTTTGCGTTAATTCCAATTAATATAGTCTTCATCAAATCACCAAATATATTTTAACACAATAATTGTTATTTGTCCTTAATGTGCTAAAATATAGATGGTGGTGATTTTTGTGAATACTTTCAAATTGACAGCTAATTATACTCCTAAAGGAGATCAAATAAGAGCTATTGAATATTTAACTAAGAATGTTAAAGCGGGCGTAAAAGAACAGATATTATTAGGAGCAACTGGGACAGGTAAAACATTTACAATTAGTAATGTTATTAAAGAAATAAATAAACCAGTTTTAATCCTTGCCCATAATAAAACTTTAGCTGGACAATTATATAGTGAATTTAAAGAGTATTTTCCTGAAAATAGGGTCGAATACTTCATTTCTTATTATGATTATTATCAACCAGAAGCGTACGTCCCTTCAAGGGATTTGTTTATCGAAAAAGACGCTCAAACAAATGATGAAATTGATGAATTAAGACATAGTGCAACAGCGTCTCTACTGGAAAGAAAAGATGTTATTGTTGTTGCTAGTGTATCTTGTATCTATGGTATTGGAGATCCAAAAGACTACAAAAACTCAATGTTAACATTAAGGGTTAATGAAGAATTCGGACGAGATACTTTAATTAGACGTTTAGTTGAAATGTTATTTACTCGTAATGATTTTGATTTTAACCGTGGTACTTTTAGAGTTAAGGGAGATACGATTGAGATTTTACCAACGTATCAAAAAACAATTGCCATCAGAGTTGAATTTTTTGATGATGAAATTGAAAGAATAAGAGATTTTGATGTTGTAACAGGAGAAATTCTAAAAGATTATACCGTTATATCAATCTTTCCAGCAACACACTTCGTTACTAATAAAGATAAAATTGATGAAGGTATTAAACGAATAGAACAAGAATTAGAAGTTCAAATTAAACACTTTAAAGATAACGATCAATTACTCGAAGCTCAAAGAATTGAACAAAGAACTAATTATGATTTAGAAATGTTAAAAGAAGTTGGTTCTTGTAAGGGCGTTGAAAATTATTCAAGACACTTATCTTTAAGAGATGAAGGAGAAACTCCTTCAACACTAATGGATTTCTTTGGTGGAGACTTCTTGCTTATTGTTGATGAATCACATGCGACACTACCTCAAGTTAGAGGAATGTATAATGGTGACCAAAGTAGGAAAAGAACACTTGTTGATTATGGGTTCCGTCTACCTAGTGCACTTGATAACAGACCGATGAACTTTGATGAATTTAATAAAAAAATTGATCAAGTAATATACTTAAGTGCAACACCTGGAGATTATGAACTTGAACGTACTCCTTATTTAACTGAACAGATTATTCGTCCAACAGGATTGCTTGATCCTGTAATTGAAGTTAGAGGTAAAAAAGGACAAATTGATGATATTGTTGCAGAACTTTTAAAAAGAATTGAAAAAGATCAAAGAACTTTAATTACGACACTCACAATTAAGATGAGTGAGGATCTAACAACTTACTTAAAAGAGTTAGGAATTAAAGTTACTTATTTACATTCAGAAATTAAGACATTAGAACGAATTGAAATAATTCGGGATTTACGACTAGGTATTTATGATGCTATTGTGGGAATTAACTTATTACGTGAAGGTTTGGATATTCCAGAAGTTAGTTTAATTTGCATTTTAGATGCTGATAAAGAAGGCTTTTTAAGAAGTGCACGTAGCTTAATTCAAACAACAGGACGTGCCGCAAGAAACCGTGATGGCCTAGTTATTATGTATGCTGATAAGATTACTAATTCTATGGAAATAGCGATTAGTGAGACAAAAAGAAGAAGAGAAATTCAGGACGCTCATAATATTAAGAATGGGATTACACCACAAACAATTATTAAAGCAGTTAGAAAACCAATTAGAGTTAAGATTGATTCTAAAGAAGAACAACGTGAGTTATCTTCTTTAAATAAAAAAGAGAAATTGAAGTTACTTAAAACGCTTGATAAAGAAATGCGTAGCGCAGCTGGCAAACTTGATTTTGAACGAGCTGCTGAATTACGTGATGTTATTATTGAGATTAAAACAAGTCTTTAAATAAGGTTATATGAAACAATAAATTTAGGAGGTAGTTAAATGGAAGCTTTTATTTATGAAACAATATTTACAGTGTTAATTTTAGTATTTATCTTTGATACTTATATTTCAGTATTAAACTACAAAAATCGGAAAGAACCAATTCCCTTAGAAGTAAATGATATTTATGAAAAAGACGAGTATACTAAATGGCTTAGTTATACAATGGAAAACTTCAGACTTGGGAAGATTAGCAGTTCGCTATCGCTCGTCTTAATCATAGGTTTATTACTATCTGGATTCTTTGTTCACGTCCATGAGGTTAGTGTTGATTTATTTAGTAGTGAAACATTACAGATTTTATTCTTTTTATTCATCTATTTTGTACTTAGTTTTATTATTGGGTTATTCTTTAGTTATTACTCTAACTTTAGTATTGAAAAAAGATATGGATTCAATAAAATGACTAAAATTACATTCGTTAAAGATAAAATTAAAAGTTTTATATTAACAATAGTGTTTGGTGGCGGATTGATTAGTTTGTTGATTTTCTTATTTGATATAAGTGGACCATGGTTCGTTTTGACAAGCATGATTGCAATGACATCAATCATGTTATTTATCAATCTATTTTACGTTAAACTAATTGTGCCAATATTTAATAAACTAACACCATTAGAAGATTCAACATTAAAAACTGAAATTATTGCTTTTGCTAGTGGTGTTGGATACGAGGTTAATAAAATAAGTGTAATCGACGCTTCAAAACGTTCAACGAAATTAAATGCGTTTTTTAGCGGGTTTGGTAAAATGAAACAAGTGGTGTTATATGATACATTAATTGAAAAAATGTCTGAGGGAGAGATTGTTGCTGTTTTAGGGCATGAAATCGGGCACTCAAAGCTTAAACATATCCCCAAAATGATATTTACTTCAATATTCAATATCCTTATATATATGGGAATATTAATTGCTATGTTAAATATAGATGAATTTTCTACAGCATTTGGATTTGATGAAGTTAATTTTGGGTTTGTTTTAATAGTATTTGTGATTATTTTATCACCAATATCAATTATCATTGGATGGGTGAATAACCGAAGTTCTAGGAAACATGAATTTGAAGCAGATAAATTTGCAGCTTCAAGAGGGTATAAAACTGAGATGGAAGGTGCGCTGAAAGTTATTACTAAGGAAAACTTCGGGAACCTCACACCACATAAATTATTTGTTCAGTTATATTATTCACATCCACCTGTAGCGGAAAGAATTAGAGAGATTAGAAAAATAAAGTAATTAAATAAAAATCAATTATTCGTAAAGTTAAACGGATAATTGATTTTTTTAATGTTTTAATTAATTATCTTAATCTTTTTACACATTTTAATTGACAAATGCTATTTTATTAGTTATTATTAATGTATAAGTTAACAAAATTAATTTTCGGCTTAATAATGTTAAGTAAAAAGGAAGTGATTCTGTGAAGTATGAAAATACCCTTAAGAAACTTGAAGAAAATGAATTAACGGTTCAAGAAACATATGATTTGTTATTTAATGCAAATGTTAAAAAAGTTAAACCTGGTAAAAGAGCTAATTTTATTAAATTGAGGTTAAACGTTCCCGAAGAAGGAAAAGGAATAAATCGATTACTTAAAATAATCTTTTTAATCCCATTTCCGATGTTTCTAGCAACACTAGGACTTAGAATTGGTAGAAGGTTTATTAAGGATGATAGCATTGATTTAAAAACTTTAATAAGATTTATTAAGTACTCTAGAGGAACTAGTGTTCAAATTGATAGTAAAGATGCACAAATAGATATTAAAATTATATAGGAGGAATATTATGAATAAAAACGTAATCGGTGAGTGTCCAATTTGCCAAGGTGATCTTGAAGTAACAAAATTGCAATGTACAAACTGTAAAACTGAGATAAGTGGTAATTTCCAACTATCTAAGTTTAATTACTTATCAAAAGAACATCTATATTTTATGGAAGTGTTTATCAAAAATAGAGGTAACATCAAACAAATTGAAAGAGAGTTAGGTATTTCTTACCCAACTGTTAAAAAGAATCTTGATGATGTAATTGTCGCTTTAGGTTATGAAGTAAGTGATGAAGT
>JASFZA010000054.1:0-33877 GCA_045046715.1 Candidatus Izemoplasma sp. | reverse complement strand
GCTAAAACTATAACATTATCAGGATTTTCTTCTTTATTAGTAATAATTAGATTTGCAATATTTGCAAGTCCAATATTATCATCACTTGATAATATTGCGCCATGAAAATCATTTAAATAATAAATATCTAAATAATCAATGTCTCCTGCTTCAGTAGGAACAACATCAACTGTATCGTTGTCACACGCGACTAATCCAAAGCTCCCAATAAGTAAAAGTAGTAAAACGTATAATTTTTTCATAAAATCACCTTTCGTTTCTATAATAGAGTAATTTGTAACTCTATATTATACAACTGATTACACAAAAAGTGAATAGTTAATTTTTATCTTTTTGTCACTTACATTTAATAATAAAAGCGCTTTACTTGGGGTATTCAACAATTATTAAAACAAATGTAGTGCAATTTCTCATTTTTTTGATATAATGATTTAGGCAGTTTTATAAATAATAACCTTTAATTAGATTATTCAATAAGACTAATCTTAAGCTAAAAATGTTTATAAAACTTTATGGAGGTTTTAATATGGAAAAGAAAAAAATAATAAATGTCGCAGTTATTGCTCATGTTGATGCAGGAAAATCAACTTTAGTTGATGCCTTACTTGCACAAAGTGGAGTGTTTAATGAAAGAGATGTAATTATTGAACAAGTTATGGACAGTAATGATCTTGAACGTGAACGTGGAATAACAATTTATTCTAAAAACTGTGCTATTGAATATAAAGGAACAAAAATTAATGTTGTTGATACACCGGGACATGCTGATTTTTCTAGTGAAGTTGAACGTATTATGAAAACAGTTGATACAGTTATTCTATTAGTTGATAGTAGTGAAGGTCCGATGCCGCAAACAAGATTCGTTTTACAAAAATCTTTAGAACAAGGTTTAAGACCAATTTTATTTATTAATAAAATTGATAAGAAAGATCAAAGAGCTCATGAAGTTGTTGATTTAAGTTTTGATTTATTTGGTGAACTTGGAGCAACTGATGAACAACTTGATTTCCCAATAATTTACGGTGTTGCACGTAGTGGTATTGCAATGCGTGAGATGGAAGATGAAAGTGATGATTTAACACCTTTATTTGATTTGTTACTTGAGCATGTACCACCATATGAAGATACTGATTCACAACATTTACAATTACAAGTTTCGACACTTGGGTATGATGACTATTTAGGTCGATTAGGTACTGGTAGAATTAGTCGTGGGACACTTAAAACTGGAATGTTTGTTGATATTAGTAAACGTGATGGAAGTGTTCAAACAATTAAGATTGGTAAAGTGTACGTTAATGAAGGATTATCTCGTATTGAGAAAAAAGAAGCATATTCAGGTGATATTGTTACTTTTACTGGTGTTTCTGATATATCTATTGGCGAAACTGTATGTGATAAAGGATTTATTGATCCAATGGAAATGATCGAAATACAAAAACCAACATTGTCGATGAACTTTTTAGTAAATGATTCGCCGTTTGTTGGGAAAAGCGGTAAGCTTGTAACAACAAGACAAATAAGAGCTCGTTTAAAAAAAGAATTAGAAACTAATATTGGACTTGAAGTTAGTGAACTTGATGGTATTGAAGGATTTAAAGTAAATGGTCGGGGTGAATTACACTTATCGATATTACTTGAAAATATGCGTCGTGAAGGTTTTGAGCTTGGTGTTTCTAAACCGGAAGTATTATATCGTATGATTGATGACAAAAAATATGAACCATTCGAATTAGCTGTTGTTAATGTCCCTGATGAATACGCTGGGAATGTTATATCTCAATTAAACTTACGTAAAGGAATTATGCAATCGATGAATAGTGACGCTGGATATACTGTACTAGAATATTTAGTTCCAACAAGAGGTCTTATTGGATACCGTAGTGAATTTATCAATGGAACAAGAGGACGAGGAACTTTAGAAAAGTCTTTCCATTCTTATAATCCATATGCCGGAACAATTGATAACTTCCGTAATGGTGTTTATATTTCAAAAGTAAAAGGTAAAACAATGGCATATTCATTGTTTAACTTAAGTGATCGTGGAAAAATGTTTGTTGAACCAGCAACTGAAGTATATGCCGGAATGATTGTCGGACTTAATTCACGTAAAAATGACCTTGTTGTTAATGCGTGTAAAAATAAACAACTTACAAATGTTCGTTCAAGCGGAACTGATGAAGCAGTAAAATTACTTAACCCTCGTAAATTTACATTAGAAGAAGCATTAGAATTTATTGGGAATGATGAGTTAGTAGAAATCACACCTGACGAGATTAGATTACGTAAAAGAATATTAGATGAAAAAGATCGTAAAAGAGCAAATAAAGAATTAAATTACGCAAACAAAGAGTAAGTCCTAGTGACTTGCTCTTTTTATGTAGAAAATATTGTGTTAGAAGGTTTTTTATAAAATGTACGCATAATTTAACCTAAAACTTGAATTAGCTAGTACGTGTGCAAATCAAATGATTTAAAAAAAGATAAAGTAACATCTATATTTATAATAGACTGAAGGACAGTAATAGCTTTACTAAACAATTTAGAGATGTACTTTTTTGATATATCTACCATTTATATATAATTTATGATAGTATATGTGTATTACACAGTAAAGGGGACGTTTACATGATAAAATTATTTAGAAATAAAAGTTATATATTACTGTTTTTAGGTGGAATTGTATCTGAAATTGGAAGCACACTATACATTTTCGCAATTGGAATATTCATCTTAGAAGTTACAGGTTCAAGTTTAGAAACAGCAATGTTTATGTCTTTAAGTTTGGGAATAAGAGTGATTGTATCTCCGATTGCTGGAGTTTTAGTTGATAAGTGGAATCGAGTAAGAGTTATTTATTTAACAGTTCCGACTGTCGGAGTATTTGTGAGTAAATCAATAGCTGAATTACTTGATAATGCTAATAAAATTAAAGAGATTTAAATAGGAGAAATAGAAGAATTTGAATCAGCATTTGAATAATTAAAATCAGAAATCATCATTCTATTTAGAAAATGATGATTTTAAAATAGAAAGTTCGTATACAAAAAATAAAAATATTGTAAATAAACACTAAATCTAGTACAATATAATAAGTAAATATTAAGGAGAATGATATATGTTTTTTAAATTTTTAGAGCTTATTAAGAAAAATCTTTTAGTAACAATATTTATTGGAATGGGGTTCGGATTAATTATCGGAAATAATTTTGATGTTGATTACTTCAAAAACTTTATTATTCCATTAACATTTTTATTGGTATATCCAATGATGGTGACACTTAAATTTCATACATTAATTGAAAAATCAAATAAAAAACTTCAATTCACTACACAACTGATTAACTTTATTTTATTCCCAGCAATTGCATTAACACTTGGATTCTTATTCTTTAATGACGATCCATATTTACAATTAGGATTATTACTTATTGCATTGTTACCAACAAGTGGAATGACTATAAGTTGGACAGTTATGGCAAAAGGAAATATCAACGCAGCAATTAAAATGGTTATCATTGGATTATTACTTGGTGGTATTTTAGCTCCAATATATATTACTGTATTTTTAGGATCTGAAGTAGATGTTGATGCAACTGGAATATTTGTTCAAATATTACTTGTTGTTTTCGCACCACTATTACTAGGGTTTTTAACGCAGAAATTTTTAATAAAAAAATACACAAAAGAAGTTTTTCATAAATCTATAAAACCAAGATTCCCCCTTTTCTCAACATTAGGAATTGTATTAATGATTTTTGTTGCAATGTCTTTAAGAGCAGAAGTGTTAATTGACAGACCTGCTATATTACTTGAAATCTTAGCACCATTGATTATCATGTATGCTTTGTTCTTTGCAATTAGTGTTGGTGCTGCTCGCTTATTCTTTAATAGAAGTAATGGTATTGCACTTGTTAACGGAACGTTAATTAGAAACTTGTCATTGGCTTTAGCCATTGTTTTATCAACATTTGACAGAGCTGGAGATGCTGGATTAATGATTGCAATTGCATATGTTTTACAAGTTCAAATTGCCGCATGGAATGTTAAAATTTCAAAATATATATTCAAAAAAGAATAATTATTTTTAAAAATAAAAATATTTATAAAAATGAGTATTTCTCTTTGGAGAACTACTCATTTTTTGATATAATAGAGCTATAGAAAACAAGGAGGAATTACAATGGTATATTTAGCAGTAGGATTTATTTTGTTTGTTGCATTATTCTTTGTCTTAGGTTTTGACTTTAGAGAAGAAAAATTCGAATTTAGAAGTAGAGTATTTTTTGCGTTTTTTGCATTCTTGGTAATAATTCCAGGATTTGTAACAAAAGTAAACGCTGTAGAAGTAGGAATATTATATGATCCATTCAAAGGTGGAGTTCAAGAAGAAACTTTAGATGAAGGTTATCATATTAAAAATATCTTTGCTACTACTTATAAAATTTCAACAGCTCAACAATCAATTTCATTTAATTACAACGGTTCAGCAGCAGGAGAAACTTTTTCTGTTCAGACTAAAAATGGTGAATTTGCGATATACGCTGTCGAATTAAAATACCGAGTTGAAGATGCATCTAATGTATTTGGTACCTGGAAAGGTCTTCCAACAGCTGCAAATTTAAGTCAGTATGTTCAATCATCAATTAAAGGAACAGCAGTAGACTTTACAATTTATGAAATTTTAGGGGTGAAATTTGAAGAATCTCGTTCTGCCGCTGAAGATTCGTTACGATTACAACTAATAGATTTTGGTATTGATTTAATATCTTTAAACTTTATTGATATTGATGCAGGTACTGAAATTGAAAGTGCTATTATTAGACAAGGTACAAGTGCAAAAGAAGAAGAAATTAACTTAAATCTTCAAGCTGCTGCTTCGGTAGCTGCTGAAACTGCAAGAATTGAAGCAGAAGGGATTGCAAATGCTGCTATTGAAGCTGCAACTGGGGCTGCTGAAGCAGTTCGACTTGAAGCAGACGCTGAAGCATATGCATTAGAAATCGTTGCTGCTGCCGAACAAGAGCTAATCAATTTACTTGGATTAACACCTGATGAGTACATTGAATATATTAAATGGAATATTTGGGATGGGGTATTACCAACTGTTATGGCTGGAGATTCAACTGCATTTATCTTAGATCTTCCAGAAACACCGTAATAAATTACAAATAAAAACAGTAAATATTAATTTATTTACTGTTTTTCATTACTATTTTTTATAAATAATTCGATACTCGTGTTCTAAAACATCAATAAAAAGTATTTGATTTGTTAATGACTTTTTATTAAGAAGAAATTTGACAAATTCTGTCGCCATTAAATTAGCAATTATTGCGGGAATAAAAGTAGGGCTTTTTAAGGTTTCTTCAACCCCTTTACCAGACTTCTTATATTGATATATATCTTGGAAAATATTTGTATTTGGCATGATTATACCAACCCAGCCAGTCCATCCAGCAATTGCACCATGAATTAAAGGAACATTATGTTTAGTACAGTCTGCTTCTATTAGTAGCCTTGTTTCAATGTTATCGACAGCTTCAAACACAATATCAATATCATTAAAAACTGAATCATCGATTGATTCATTGTATCGTTTCTCATAAATAGTTATCTTCATTGATGGATTAATCTTTAACAACTCTTTTTTTGTTACTTTTACTTTTGATTTACCAATAGTTTTCATATTAGAATATAGTTGACGATTTAAATTTGACTCAACAAAATAATCGTTATCAACGATTGTTAAATTAATTATCCCTAGCCTTGCTAAACTGTTGGCCACATAACCACCAAGACCACCTGCTCCAATAAGTAAGACATTAGTATTATTAATTATGTTTAATTCTTTTTGATTCATAATTCCTAAATTATTATCATACCGACCCATATTACGCCTCCTAATAATAGAAATAAAATCTTCACTCAAAGTATTAGTAACATCGATGTTCTTACCTTTTATTATACCTATATATCGTTGTAACGCAAAGATTTAGATAATTTATGATAATCAAGATGACAAAATAATAAGTTATTTTTATATCATAATAATCGGTTATAAAGTATAATACTACTGATAATTTATATTATGATAGGATGATTATATGGAAACAAGATTAAATAAATATTTAAGTGAAGCAGGATTTTGTTCAAGAAGAGAAGCAGATCGATTAATTGATGCTAATCGTGTAACTGTTAATGATAATTTACCTGAAAAGGGTCTAAAAGTAACAGAAAATGATGTAATTAAAGTTGATGATAAAATTATTATAAAAGCTATTGTACCAGTTTATATTGCGTTAAATAAACCAGTGGGGATTACCTCAACAACTGATCTCGAAATCGAGGATAATATTATAACGTTTATGGATTATCCAGAACGAATTTTTCACGTTGGTCGTCTTGACAAAGCAAGCCAAGGTTTAATATTTATGACTAATGATGGCGATATTGTTAATAAAATTTTACGTGCTGGGAACAAGCATGAAAAAGAATATATTGTAACTGTTGATAAACCTATTAGTAACGCATTTTTAAACAGTTTAAGTAAAGGTGTCCCTATCTTAAATACGACGACTAAAGAGTGTGTCATTAAACGAATAGATGATTACCGGTTTAATATTATTTTAACTGAAGGATTAAATCGTCAAATAAGAAGAATGTGCGACTATTATGGGTATCAAGTACGAGTCTTAAAAAGAACAAGAATCATGAATGTAAAACTAGATCTTCAAATTGGGAAATGGCGTGAATTGACTCTTGAAGAAATTACTGAGTTAAAACGTCTCGTTAATCCATCTTCAAAAACTGCATAACAAATGGTGATTTCATCTGAAATCACCATTTTAATTCATAAAATTTACACAAAAATTATGTATAATATAATACGAGGTGAGTATATGTCAAATAGATTAAGGTTTTTACTATTATTTCTATTAAGTATTACAAGTGTATTTTTTGCTGAAGTTTTATCGGGAAGTACTAAGTATCCGTTATATGATATTTGGGGAATTTTAGTAGTTATTCCATTGTATGGTTTACATACAATATTATTGTTATATATCATTTATAAGTTTGTTGGAAATCAAAAGATACTATTCTCGACTATGTACTTTGCTGGTGTGTTGTTTGGGTTGTATGAGGCTTACCTGACTAAAGTACTATTTGTTGGACTTAATGAGGATTCGTATATCATATTAGGTGTTGCTTTACTTGAATTTATTGTTTTAGTGTTTTTCTGGCATCCATTAATATCATTTATAATTCCAGTTTTAGTTTTTGAAGCTTTTATGACTAATGAAAGTAATATTTACGAAGGACTTCCTGGAAAAGTTAAAATGTTACTAAATAAAAAAGTTGGTCGACTTTTAATCTTTATTATTCTTGGATCGTATTTAGCACTAAATGCTGATAGTTTTATTGAGGCATTCTTCTCGGGAACTTTAACTGTTATTCCGATATTGATTGTTTATTATGTACTAAGAAGAAAAGGCGTACATACAAGGTATGGATTAAGTGAAATATTACCAAATAATAAACAAGCAAAAGTACTAGGATTATTACTGCTTGCAATGTATATTATTTTAGGGATAGGAATCAATGTTGAAGATTTAACTTTTACTGGACAATTTGTTATTGGCGTTATATATTTAATCGCTTTGTATACTTTTGCAAAAAAACTTATTTTAAATAGACTCAATAATGAAATATCATTTATAGGCGATGTTATTAGCTTTAAATATATGATATTTTATACTATGGTTATGATTTTTAGTGGCTCAGCTGTTGCGTTACTGTGGTATGCTGGTTTAGCTGGAATCTTTATGGTTGTGTACTGGTTAGCATGGACAGCAACAGGATTATTTTTAGTAATTCACTTTTATAAAAAGTAATTTGGGTATATTATTAACGTAAGAACGTTTACATCATATATTTATACATAATGTGCTATAATAATTAAGGAAAATTTTTATGAAATAAGAAATTGAAAGAGGTTTTATTATGTTAGAATATTTAGGATATTTAGCGTCACTTATTGTATTATTATCATTACTCATGAGTTCAATAAAGAAATTAAGATGGATTAGTTTATTAGGAGCATCTTTATTTGCTACTTATGGATTCTTAATTGGATCTTTACCAGTTGGCTTTATGAACATAGGAATTGTATTAATTAATGTATATTATTTATTAAAAATGTATACTGCAAAAGATTATTTTAGTTTATTACCAATTCAAAAAAATACACAATACTTTAAGTACTTTTTAGATTATTATAAAAAAGATATGGAAAGTTTTGTTGATACTTCGGTTGTTGACATTGAAAAGTCAGAAATTAGTTTTTATATTTTAAGAAACATTGTCCCAGCAGGAATCTTTGTCACAACAAAATATGATGATTCAACACTTAAAATTGAATTAGATTACGTTGTACCAGCGTATCGGGATTTTAAAATGGGTAATTTTATATTCTCCCAACAAAAAGAGTTATTCTTAAGTAAAGGGTATACTCGTTTGATCTCGTTTACAGAAAGTGAAGTCCATGAAAAATATTTATTAAAAATGGGATTCAGTGAATCAAATAAAGAAAATATTAAGTGTTTTGTAAAAGAATTATAATTATAAAAGATAATGAGAAATCATTATCTTTTTTTTAGTGTTCTTATGGTATATAATGTTGATAAATACTTGGAGGTATATATGAATAATTTTATAATTAGAAAAACAACTATTGAAGATGTTAATATCATTTTTAATTTTATTAAAGACTTAGCAAAATATGAAAAAATGAGCCACTTAGTTTCTGCAACAGCAGAGGATTTAAAAGTGAATATTTTTCAAAAAAAACATGCAGAAGTCGTTATCGTAGAAGTCGATAATAAACCGATAGGGTTTGCATTGTTTTTTCATAATTTTTCAACATTTAAGGGCGGTCCAGGATTATATCTTGAAGACATTTTTATAAAAGAGGAAATGCGTGGAAATGGATACGGAAAATCTGTACTTCAATATTTAGCAAATATAGCGGTTGAGCGTAAATGTCAAAGATTTGAGTGGAGCTGTTTAGACTGGAATAGTAATGCAATTAAGTTTTATGAAGGTCTTGGAGCTGTAATGCAAGACGAGTGGAAAATATTCCGGTTAAGTGGTAATAACCTAAATATTATGGCAAATAAAAAATAGCTGAAAATCAGCTATTTTATTTTTGTTAATCTTCAAAACAACTACCACCGATGAACTCACGAAGTAAGCTATTACAAGGAACAGCTTCATCTGGAATATCAACGAAGTATTTAATGAATTTAATTAATCTATTTGCAGTTATATAATACTCACTATCACTAGGTATTTCATTTAATGTTGGAAGTGCATACTTTTTCATTACACAAAGCTCGTAAGTAAGTCCTGAGTTATAAATGTAATTAGCACCTTCTTGGTGAGGATAGATCCATTTGAATTCTCCAGCTCGAACAGAGTCCCACATTGAAATGGTTCTTATTGCTGGAGCATTTCTGAATTTTTTATCGCGAACAATTCTTCTCAGTAATCTTACGTTTGTATTATTGATTGGGTTATGATCATCAATATTAATTTGTAAGATGGGACTAATATAAATTTTATATTTTTGATGTTTTGGAATCATTGAAGTAAGTTTTTCATTTAATGCATGAATACCTTCAATGATTATTGGATTGTTTTCTTTAATTTGTAATACTTTATAACCAGATCTTTTTTTAGTTTTGAAATCAAAATAAGGAATTTTAACTTCTTCACCATTAATTAAATCTAGCATATTTTGATTAAATAATTCAATATCAAGGGTGTTAAGATGCTCTAAATCAACTTCACCATTTTCATCTGGTTCAATATCTTCACGGTCTAAGTAATAATTATCTAAAGAAATTGTTACTGGCTTTAATCCTCTAGTCATTAACTCAATTCTTAGTCTAGTTGAGAATGTTGTTTTACCTGAAGAAGAAGGACCGGCAATAGCGATTAATCTAATGTTATCTTTATCTTTTTCAATTTCCGTTCCTATTTCAGTAAGCATAGCACTGTGTTTTGCTTCACACATATGAACGAATTCAATAATTGACTCGTTTTCAACGTGCTGATTCATTGCTGAAATTGTATATGCGTCACATGTTTTAGCCCATTTTGAAGCCTCTTTTAGTGATTTTTGATAAAACGGTGAATCTTCAAATGGAGGTATTGAGCTGTTTTCTTCACTCCGTGGATATTGTAATATCATTCCGGGGAAGTAAGGTCTTAATTTAAATTTTGTTAAATAGCCAGTTGATGGGACCATGTAACCATACATGTAATTGATATAACCATCACAATCATAAAAGTGGACAGTCGTCTCAGGACGATATTTAATTAGATCAATACGGTCATTAAATCCTTCTTTTTCATAAAACTTAATCGCCTCTTCTTTAGAGAAAGTTTCTCTAATGAAAGGTAAGTCAAGTTCAATTAATCTTTTCATTTCAACGACTAATTCACGAATTATTTTATTCATTCCTGTTTGATCTTTTAAGTTTTTAATTTCAATATAGATACTTCTTGAAACGCTATAGCTAAAGCTGATATGGTATTTAGGGTAGATATTTTTCATTGCCATAGCGACTAAATAACGTAGGCTTGTTTCATAAACAATCATTGCTTCCTTATTAGCTAAAGTGAGAAACTCAACATTAGCATCGTAATTAAACTTATATGATAGTTCACGTAGCCGATTATTTACTAGTGCTACTGGGTACTCTTTAGATTCGTCATTTACTAGATCTGTTAATCTTATCTCTTGATTGAACTCTAGTTGTTCATTGTTAATATTTATTTTAAACATATTATCACCTCTTGCTTTCTTGTTTAAAACACTTTTCCTCTAAAATATTTTTAGATGGACTTTTCATTTTATATTTTTTGAATGTAAAAAGCAAGAAAATTTAATAAATTTTTGAGTTTTTAAACTGAAATTCGAACTATGTTTATTCCTATATTTATGGTATAATATATAAAAATACTTATTATTCTATAAAAAGAGATTTTTATGTTTATATGTTATTTTCTAAGCGTAAGGAAAACTATGGTTTTCTTGATATATTAATATACATATAAAATGCAATAATATTGATAATTGATAAAATTGTATTTTTTTTACATACAAAGTGTAAGCGTTACCGGATGAAAGGAGTGCTATATGACAGATGGAATCATTTTGGCTGGTGGTTATTCAAGCCGAGCCAAAACAAATAAGATGGTTTTGATTTATGAAGGATTACCGATTATTTGTAATGCAATTGAAGCAATGCGTGGTGTTTGTGACAATATAGTTGTTGTTACTGGGCACTACCATGATGAAGTTTTAGAAGTTGTTAAGCACTATGATTACGTAAAGGTTGTAAAAAATCAATTTTATGACAAAGGAATGTTTAGCTCAGTAATAGTTGGAGCTAAAGAAGTAAAGAATGATTTCTTTTTAACACCTGGCGATTACCCAATGATTCAAAAGGAAACGTTTTTGAAATTGCTTAGTGTTGATGGAAATATAAGGGTTCCTATCTTTAATAGTAGAAAGGGACATCCGATATTTATTAGTAAGGAATTAATTGAATCACTGTTGAATGAACAAGAAGACTCTAACTTAAAAGTATTTCGCGATAAATATGATGTTACTTATGTCGAAGTCGAAGATGAGGGAGTATTAATTGACGTTGATACAATCAGTGATTATTTAAGTTTAAAAAATAGAAATGAAAGGAATGAGAAACTTGAAGATTAAAAATTATCATGTGGCAAAATCAGTTGAAGATGCATATGAAGTTTTAAGTAAAGATGCTTCTAATTTGATTGTTGCCGGCGGTGCATGGCTTAGATTATCGAACAAGGTAGTTGAGATGGCTGTGGATTTATCTAATTGTGGTTTAGGTGAAATTACTGAAACTGCAGACACTTTTGAAATTGGTGCTATGGTGACTTTAAGACAAATTGAAACAAATAAAGGTCTTTTAAATCACTTTAGTGGTATTTTCAACCAAGGCGTTGCTGGAGTTATGGGTGTTGCAATTAGAAATTTAGCTACAATAGGAGGAAGTGTTGCTGGGAGATATTCATTTTCAGATATATTAACACCACTTCTAGGTTTTAAAACTGAAGTTGTGTTCCATAAAAAAGGAAAAATGTCGTTAGAAGATTTCTTAGTTTTAAGAGGAAAAGATCAAGACATTTTAACAAAAATTATTATCCAAAAAGAACAAGGTGTTGGATACAATTACAAAATGAAAAAAACGGGATTAGACTTTGCGGTTGTTAATGTTGCAATTACAAAATCTGATGAACAAATTAAAATTGTTGTAGGTGCTAGACCAAGTATTAGTATTTTAGCTGTTGAGTCGATGAAATTTATTAACGCTCAAAAAGTTATTACTGATGAGGTAATTGAAGCAACTGCTAAAAAAGTAGTAGAAGAATTAAAATTTGGAACAAACAGCAGAGGTTCTCAAGAATATCGTGAACAATTAGCTTATGTTTATGTTAAACGTGGATTGAAAGAGGTGACAGCTAAATGATAGTTACTATAAGAGTTAACGGGCAATCAAAAGAATTTAACATCGCAGCTGATGATTATTTATTAGACACTCTACGTGATGGTGGATATTTAAGCGTTAAACGTGGTTGTGACAATTCAAGTTGTGGAGTTTGTACTGTCTTATTCGATGGTAAAGCTGTTCAATCTTGTACATTATTAAGTTTTAAATGTGATGGGCATGAAGTTACTACTGTAGAAGGAATCCCTAAAGAAGCAGAAAAACTAAGTGAACATTTTGGACATGAAGGTGCGGATCAATGTGGTTATTGTAACCCTGCGATGGCAATTTCAGTTCACGCATTAAAAGAAGAAATTGCAGATCCAACAGATGAAGATGTAAAAGAATATTTAGTAGGTAACTTATGTAGATGTACTGGTTATGAGGGCCAACATCGTGCAATTAAGTCTTATTTGGAGGACAAAGAATGAAAGTTGTAGCTAAAGGCTTACCGTCAGTTGACGGTAAAGGATTAATGATGGGGCGCCCTGCTTATACTAATGACTTAGCAGACCCGAATTCATTAATAGTAAAAGTTTTAAGAAGTCCTCATGCATATGCAAGAATCGTTAGTATTGATACTACAAAAGCTGAAGCTTTAGAAGGTGTTGAATTAGTATTAACTCATAAAGATTTTGATCATCGCCGTGAACCATTTACAAGAGCGGGTCAAGGTTATCCTGAACCAAGTCCACATGATAAATTTATTTTAGATAGTTATGTACGCTATATTGGTGATGAAGCTGCAGCGGTTGCTGCAACTACTGAACGAATTTGTGTTGAAGCTTTAAAACTAATTGAAATCGAATATGAAGTATTAGAACCAATATTAGATTTTGAAGTAGCTTTAGACAATCCAATCATAATTCATCCAGAACCAGAAATTCATGATATGTTTCCAATTGGATTTGAACCAAAAAGAAACTTAGCAGCAGCTTACAAAATGGAAGTTGAAGATGTTGAGGAAGCTATGAAAGGTGCGGAAGTTTTCGTTGAAGAAAGTTTCTTTACGCAAGCTCAAGCACACGCTATGATGGAACCTCATACTGTAAATGCAAGATTTGATTATCAAAACCGTCTTGTTGTTTATACATCAACTCAAACACCAATTCATGTAAGAAGAATTATTGCTACTGCACTTGATTTCCCACTAAGTAGAATTCGTGTTATTAAACCACGTGTTGGTGGTGGATTCGGCGGGAAACAACAAGTTCATGGTGAATTACTTGTTTGTTATGTAACAATTAAAACTGGTAAACCTGCAAAAATGAATTATACAAGAAAAGAAGTATTTGAATCTAGTTTCTCAAGACATCCAATGCGAATTGATATTAAACTTGGAGCTATGAAAGACGGTACTTTAAAAGCGATGGATGTTTATATTGTTTCAGATACTGGAGCTTATGGTGAACATGCATTAACTGTATTCATGGTTGCAGCGGCTAAAGTTTTACCACTTTATAATAAAGTAGATGCAGTTAGATTCCATGGTCATGTTGTTTACACAAACCATACTCCTGCAGGAGCATACCGTGGTTACGGAGCAATCCAAGGTAACTTCGCATTAGAATCTGCTGTTGATATGTTATGTGAAAAATTAGGTATGGATCCAATTGAATTTAGAGAAAAAAATATGATTGCTGAAACTGAAACTTCACCAATATTTAAAATAATGGGTGAAGGTACAGAAGGTATTGAAATGTTTATGGAAACTTGTAAATTAGATTATTGTGTAACTCGTGGTGTTGAACTTATTGATTGGAAGAAAAAGTATCCACGTGTTCAAGTATCTGACACTGTAGTAAAAGGTGTTGGTATGGCAATAGCGATGCAAGGGTCAGGTATTCCTTACATTGATATGGCAGCAGCAACAATCAAATTAAATGATCAAGGTTTCTATAACTTACTAATCGGAGCTACTGATATTGGTCAAGGTAGTGATACTGTCTTAGCACAAATCGCTGCTGAAGCACTTGGATGTACGCTTGATAAAGTAATTGTTTACAGTTCAGATTCAGATTTAACTCCGTTTGATACTGGTGCTTATGCATCAAGTACAACTTATGTTTCTGGTGGAGCGGTATACAAAGCTGGTATGGCAATGAGAAAAATGATCATGACTGAAGCAGCTAAAGTATTAGAAGTTGATTTTGATGATATTGATTACGATGGAGTAATCCTTAAATCTAAAGCATCAGATAAAGAGATTTCATTACATGATTTATCAAATAGATTATATTACAATGAAGATCAACACCAACTTACATCAACTGAAAGTTATGTAGGAACTAAATCACCTCCACCATTTATGGCTGGATTTGCTGAAGTAGATGTTGATATTGAAACTGGTGAAGTTACTATTGTTGACTACGTAAGTGTTGTTGACTGTGGTACTACAATTAACCCTAAACTAGCTCAAGGGCAAGTTGAAGGTGGAATTGTCCAAGGTATTGGTATGGCTTTATATGAGGAAGTTAACTACGCTAAAAGTGGTAGAATGATTAATAACGACTTTATGAATTACCGTATCCCTACTCGTCGTGAAATCAACAAACTTACAACAGAATTTGCTGTAAGTTATGAAGAATCAGGACCTTATGGAGCTAAATCAGTTGGTGAAATTGGAATTGATACACCACCTGCTGCACTTGCAAATGCAATTTATAATGCAGTTGGAGTTAGAATTCAAACATTACCAATTACTCCAGAAAAAATATTATTAGCTTTAAAAGCAAAAAATAAAAAGTAATAAATGATTACTTTCTGAAGATTATTAATTAAATTTAAAAGCCAAAACATACTGTTGTGTGTTTTGGCTAATCTTCATATTAAATATCGTTACGAGAAAGTTGTGAAATTATGAGTAATGTTTTTGAAGAAATGTTAAAATTTAAAGCAAAAGGTGAATCCTCAGTATTAGTAACAGTTGTAAACAAACAAGGTGATGGTCCAGTTGAGCTTGGTAAGAAAATGGTTGTTGGGCAAAGTGGAAATGCATTTGGAACTGTTGGTGGAGGAGCGCTTGAATATAATGCTCGAGAAAAATGTAAAGTATTATTCGAAACACGCGAAAGTGGACTTGAAAAATACTTACTTAATGAAGGTAAAGTAATTGAAGATACTAAAACGCTACCGATGGTCTGTGGTGGTGTTGTTACATTATTTTACGAATATATTGGAGTAAAAGGAAATATCTTAATCTTTGGAGCAGGACACGTTGGTCAAGCTTTGACGAAGATATTAAAAACAATGAATTACCATGTGAAAGTTATTGAAGATAGACCAGAAGTTTATGAAAAAATGACTGGAGCAGATATTAAAATTCATAAAGATTACATAAAATATTTAGAAGAAGACGAAATACCGAAAGACACATTTGTTGTTGTATGTACAGCAAATGACGATTACTTAGTTGTTGATAAGATGTTTACTCTCGGAATTAGACCTAAATATTACGGCATGATGTGTAGCCCAAGAAAGCTTACAGAGTTTATCGATCAGACATATGACCGATATGGTAAAGATTTTGATTTGGGAAACTTCTATGCCCCGATTGGGATTAATATTGGTGGAGGTAGCCCAGAAGAAATTGCAATATCAATTACTGCGGAAATACTGGCTATTACTTACGACAAAGAAGGCAACAAACATATGCGTCAAAACATTAAAAATGCAAAACATCGTTATTTTGAAAAGAAATAAAATAACTATAAAGTGGGTGGAATAATGTATGATTTAGCAATTATAAATGGGAAAGTTTATATTGATGGTAAATACCACGAAACACATGTATATATTAAAGATGGTATAATCGCAAATATATCTGAGGAACATTTTGATGCATTAGAAAGTTACAATGCGCGAGGTAATCTTGTTTTACCAGGGATCATTGATCCGCATGTTCATTTTGATCTTAACTTAGGATTCATCAGATCAGTTGATAACTTCCACAGTGGCAGTATTGCTGCAGCTTGGGGTGGGATTACAACATTTATTGACTTTTTAGATCCAGTATCAAATAAATATGATTTAAAAGTAGCTTTAAAAAGAAGGTTAGAAGAAGCAAAAGATAGTGTTATTGATTATAAGTTTCACGCGACAGTAAAAAATCCTAAAGGTAATGTTGATGAAATTGTTGATGAGATGAATAGTTTAAATATAAGTAGTGTGAAATTATTTACAACTTATTCAAATTCTAATCGTCGTACTTACGACGAAGAGATTAAACAGTTATTAAAATTATCAAAACGAGATGGATTCTTAATCTTAGCTCATATTGAAAATGATGAATTAATTAACTTAGACGAAACTTTAGAAACACGTGATTTATATGAAAGTAGAAATACAGAATCTGAAACTTCTGAAGCACTAAAAATAGCTGGATTCACAAGGGCTATTGGTGGAAGACTATATATGGTTCATTTAAGTAGTGGGTATACCTTGAAAAAGTTAACAGAAGAATTTAGTGATATCTTAAACAAAAACTTTTATGTTGAAAGTTGTCCACATTATTTCACAATGAATGCTGACTTATTTAAACAAGAAGATGGGTATTTATATACAATGGCACCACCCTTAAGAACTAAAGATGAAGTTAAAACAATTAACAAATATTTTGATAATGTTCATACAATTGGAACCGATCATTGTCCATTCTTAAAAGAAGATAAAAAACGTATTCTATTAAAAGATTTACCACTAGGAATTGGTGGTGTTGAGAATTCTTTTGATATAATGTACAGTCTATTCAAAGAACGCGCGATTGATAAGATGACTGTAAACGTAGCTAAAACGCATAATTTATTTCCGCAAAAAGGTATTATCCAAGTTGGAAGTGATGCAGATATAATGATTTACAATGCAAATAATTCAAGAAAAATCAGCGAGAATCATTCACGTTGTAATTATTCAGTGTATGAAGGATTTAAAGTACTCGGTAAAGTTCAATCAACAATTTCTCGTGGTAAATTCATTATTAAAGATAATAAATTTATCGGAGGAGAAGGACAGTTTCTTAAATAAAGGGAGGTAATTAGTAATGACTTATGCTTTAATTAACGCTAAACTATACGATTTTAATAATTATTCTGAAAATAGATATATTATTTTTGATAAAAAGATTATTGAAATTGGAGACATGGATGATTTTGTCAATAAAGACTATAAAATCATTGACGCTAATGAACATTTAGTTATGCCATCATTAGTTGTAGGACATACACACATCTATTCGACTTTCGCAAGAGGGATGAGTGTTCCTTATAATCCAAGCAACTTTCAAGAAATATTAGATCAGTTGTGGTGGAAGATGGACCGCGAGATTGATAATGAAATTATTTATTATAGTGGGATTGTTAGCGCAGTTGACTATATGAAAAATGGTGTTACAACTTTAATTGATCATCATGCTAGCGGTGCTGAGATTAGAGGTTCACTAAATGCTCTTAAAAAAGCTGTAACAAAAGACGCTGGTTTAAGAGGAATATTCTGTTTTGAAACTAGTGACCGTTTTGATATTGATGAAGCTATCGAAGAAAATATGAGTTTTATTAATGATAATAAAACTGATTATGCAAGAGGCCTTTTTGGTTTACATGCAGCAATGTCTTTATCTGATGTAACACTTAAGAAAGTAAGTAAGGTTCTTGGTAAGAATCCGATTCATATTCATGTTGCTGAAAGCATGATGGATCAAGTAGATTCGATTACTAAGTATCAAAAAAGAGTTGTTGAACGTCTAGATGCATTCGGATTATTGAATGAAGATTCAATAATAACTCATGCATTATTTGTTGATGAAAAAGAACTAAACATTTTACAAAAAAGAAAATGTACAGTTGCACTTAATGTAAATTCAAATATGAATAATGGTGTAGGACTACCGGACTATGCACGTTTTGAAGATAAAGGAATTCCTGTTATCATTGGTAATGATGGAATATCTTCATCAATTACTTCAGAATGGTTAACTTTACTTTTCACAATGCATTTACAGTACAGTTCTCCTAACAGATTCGGCTTTGATCAAATCTTAAATGTGATTAATGAAACATATAGATATGCTAATAAAATACTTGGTAGTAAACTTGGTAAACTTGAAGTTGGATACGATGCAGATATTTTAACAGTACCCTACATTGCCCCAACTCCGTTAAATGAAGGTAATGCTTTTGGTCATTTATTTTTTGGAATGGCTAATAGTTTTAAACCTGACAACGTATTTGCAAGAGGTAATCAAGTAGTAACTAATTATAAAATCAGTAAAGAATTAGAAGATAAATATAAAGAAGCAAATAAGTATGCAACAAAACTATGGGATAAAATAAATCAAAAATAAATTTTGATTTAAGATAAACCTTGGTTATAAGTTATTTGTACATACTAGTTAATTAAAAATGTTTTAAACTCATATTCATGGAGGTGGATAATAATGAGTGATATTAGTTGTTCAGTAAGAAAAGTAGATAGTTTAGAAAAAATGTCAGGACAAGCTAAATATGTCAGTGATATTAAGATGGATGGAATGCTTTTTGCTAAAACAGTTAGAGCTACTATTTCAAAAGGTAAAGTACTTAATATCAAATTACCTAAGTTACCAGAAGGATATTTTAAAGTAGATTATAAAGATATCCCAGGTAGAAATTTTGTAAAAATTATCTTTGAAGATATGCCAGTGTTTGTTGAAGAACAAGTAGAATACTGGGGTGAACCAATAATGTTAATTGTTGGTGAAAACAAAGATATTATTAATGAAATTATTGATAATATCGAAATTACATACAAGGAAGAAACACCGTTGTATGCATATGAAAGAAGCGTTATTGATTATCATTTTACTAAAGGTGACCCTGATAAAGCTTTTAAAGACGCAAAAAAAATAATTAAATACAAGTATGATACAGGATACCAAGAACAACTCTATATTGAGCCGCAAGGGATGATAGGTTATCCTGAGGGAACAAGTAAAGTTACATTGATTGGATCTATCCAATGTCCATATTATGTTAAAAATGCTGTCCTCAGTATTCTTGATGCAAAAGATGATGAAGTACGAGTTATCCAAGCAGTTGTTGGTGGAGCGTTTGGTGGTAAGGAAGAATTTCCTTCATTAACTGCTTGTCAATTAGCTGTTGCTGTTAAAAAGATTAATAAACCAATTAAGTTAATTTTTGAAAGAGAAGAAGATATGGAAGTTACAACAAAAAGACATCCATCTTCAATTCTTATGGAAGCTGCAATTGATGAAAATAATGAAATTGCCGGTTTTAGATCACAAGTTGATTTAGATGGTGGAGCTTATATCGGATTAAGTGGTGTTGTATTATCGCGTGCTTTGATAGCAGCGACAGGTGCTTATACAATTAATAACTTAAAAGTTGATGGTGATGTATTTTTAACTAATACAGTTCCAAATGGAGCTTTTAGAGGTTTTGGTGCACCCCAAATGTTATTTGCGGTTGAGATGTTTATGCATCATATTGCAAAAGTAATTGGTAAAGATCCCCTTGATATTAGAATGAAGTATTTAGCTAAACAAGGTGACCCGACTTCAACTCGTGGTTCATTCAGAGATCCTATTATTATGGATGACATGATTAAGAAAGCATTAGAAATTTCTGACTATAACAAAAAAGTTAAAGAATATGCAAAAGAAGGTAATAACAAAGGTATTGGTATGAGTTGGTTCTTACATGGTTGTGGATTCACAGGTAGTGGTGAGGCTAAACATATAAATGCGCTAGTTAAACTTCGTAAAGATAGTGATGGAACGGTAAATGTATTAATTGCAGCTGTTGATATGGGACAAGGAGTTCGTACGACAATGAAAAAAATTGTTGCACAAATTTTAGAAATTCCCCTTGATCAAGTTGTTTACAATTATCCAGATACTGATTTAGTTCCTGATTCAGGTCCAACTGTTGCATCACGTACAATTATGGTTGTCGGTGGGCTCGTTGCACGTGCTGCTAAGCAATTAAAAGAAAAATGGTTAGATGGTATAGAATTAACTGTTGAAGAACGTTACCAACAACCCGAATATATTAAATGGGATGAAGATAATTTCATTGGTGATGCATATCCAGCTTATTCATGGGGTATCAACATTGTTGAAGTTGAAGTATGTCCTGTTACTTACCAAGTATATGTTAAAGATGTTTGGAGTGTTTATGATATCGGTAAAGCAATTGACGAACGTATTGTTATGGGTCAAGCGGATGGCGGAATTTTACAAGGAATCGGTTATGGTTACTTAGAAGTAATGGAAAGTAAAAATGGTCGTATTCAACAAAAAAATGTTACTGATTATATAATTCCGACAACAGAAGATACCCCTACAATGCAAACTGTTTTAATGGATAATCCATATCCTCTTGGACCTTATGGTGCAAAAGGGGCTGGAGAATTAACATTAGTTGGTGGCGCACCTGCAGTAGCGCTAGCAATTGAAAATGCAATAAATAGAGTAGTTACAAAAATTCCAGTTACGCCAGAATACATTATGGAGTTGATAAAAAATGGCTAAAATTACATTTAAGTTAAATAATAAAGAAGTTGTTATTGAAGAATCACCAACGGCAAGATTATTGGATGTATTGCGTGAAAAATATGATTTTGTAGGGGTTAAAGAAGGTTGTGGCGAAGGAGAATGTGGAGCATGTGCAGTATTAATTGACGATAAAGTTGTTAATTCATGTTTAGTTCCTCTTGGGACAGTCGAAGGTAAAAACATTGTAACAATTGAAGGTTATGCTGAAACTAAAAAGTACGATGTCTTAAAAACTGCTTTTGAAGATGAAGGTGCTGTTCAATGTGGTTTCTGTACTCCGGGAATGCTAATTGCTTCAGAATCTTTACTAAATAAAAATCCTCATCCAACTGATGAAGAAATCAAAATTGGTTTATCAGGAAATCTTTGTCGATGCACAGGGTATAACATGATTGTTAAAGCCGTTAAAACTGCATCTAAAAAAGGAGATGGTCTCTGGTGAAAAGTGTGATTCCTAAAACATACAAAGAAGCATTAACATTACTAAACGAAGGTGAATATAAAATTATCGCTGGTGGTACTGATTTAATGGTTCAAAACCGTGGATGGAGTAATACATTACCAACATTTAAATTTGATACTTTATTTGTCTTAAATTTAAATGAATTAAACTATATTAAAGAAGAAGATGGATTTGTTAAAATTGGTTCTAATATGAATCTTGAACAACTTAAAGATGAATTATTATGTCCGCCTCTATTAACACAAGCTATTGAAGTTATGGCTTCACCTGCAATTAGAAACATTGCAACAATCGCAGGTAACATCGGAAACGCATCACCTGCCGGTGATTCACTTCCAATCTTCTACGCTTTAAACGCTAAAGTTGTTGTAGCTAGTATTGATGGTGTTAAAGAGTTTAATATTGAAGACTTCATTACAGGACCAGGTCGTAAACAATTAAACAAAAACGAAATGATTATTGAAGTAAAAATTCCGATTGACAAATTTACATTTGTTAGATTTGATAAAGTTGGCGGAAGAAAAGCTGACGCTATTTCTAAAATATCTTTTGCTGGAGCAACAAGAGTTGAAAATAATGTGTTAAAAGATTTACGTTTAACTTTTGGAGCTGTTGGTCCAGTAGTTGTTAGACAAAAAGTACTAGAAGATAAATATATTGGTTTATCAATAAGTGAACTTAAAGGGAAAGTTAAAGAAATATTAAAAGATTATGAACCTTTTATTACACCAATTGATGACCAAAGATCAAATAAAGAATATCGTAAGGTTGTTGCATTAAATCTTCTAGAAAGCTTTATTGTTAGCTTATAGAAATAACATGCTTCAAAGAAAGGATTAGCTATGAAAACTATCGAAAATGTAAAAATTGCTAGAGGAGATGCGTTAGCACCTTTAGTTCTTAAAAACTGTAAAATTATAAATGTTTTTAATGGGCTTATCGAAGAAGGAAATATCGCAATAAACGAAGGAACAATTGTCGGAATCGGAACTTATCTTGGTAAGATTGAACACGATATGAAAGGTCGATACGTTGCCCCTGGTTTTATTGATGGGCATGTTCACATTGAGTCATCAATGTTAACCCCACCACAATTTGCACAAATTGTTATGCCTAAAGGTACAACTTCTGTTATTGCAGATCCGCATGAAATAGCTAATGTTAGCGGAATTGAAGGAGTAAAATTTATGATTGATTCAAGCAAGAGCAGTCCGCTTGACGTTCATATTATGATTCCGTCTTGTGTTCCAGCTACATCCTTTGAAACTTCAGGTGCAAATTTAAGATCTAATGACATCGCAATGCTTAAACACATTGACGGTGTCTTAGGCCTTGGTGAAGTGATGGATTACCCAGGTGTAATATTTGGGGATGAAACTGTCCATAAGAAATTAGAAGTAATGGGAAATAAAGTTAAAGATGGTCATGCACCTTCAATTGAGGGAAATCAATTGAATGCGTATAAAGTTGCCGGAATTAAAACTGACCATGAATGTACAACCGTTAAAGAACTTAATGATAAAGTAGCTAAAGGGATGTACATCCATTTAAGAGAAGGTTCTGCAACAAGAAATGTAAAAGTATTATCAAAAGGTGTTACTAAAGCAAATAGTCGAAGATTACTATTTTGTACTGATGATAAACACCCTGAAGATATTAGAATAGAAGGACATATCAATTATAATATTCGTTTAGCAATTGAAAATGGAGTAGATCCTGTGACTGCTATTCAAATGGCGACACTTAATATTGCAGAATGTTATAATCTTGAAAATATCGGTGCAATCGCACCTGGATACATTGCTGATTTAGTAGTATTTAATAGTTTGAAAGAAATCGATGTTGATTTGGTATTTAAAAATGGTGTAATAGTCGCTAGAAATAATGTAGCACTATTTAAACCATTTCTAATGACTAGCCAAGCAGTAACTAATACAGTTAAAATAAAACTTGATGAGAAAATAGATTTTGACATCAAATTAAAAGGAAGTAAAGTTAAGGTTATTCAACTTATAGAGAATAATGTTACTACTAAAAAAGTTATTAGAGAAGTAAATAAAAAATCTGGTATTTACCAAAATAATCCTGATGATGATATTTTAAAACTTGCAGTTGTTGAAAGACATCATAAAACCGGTAATATAGGTCTTGGCTTTGTTGAAGGTTATGGTCTGAAAAATGGTGCTGTCGGAATGACAATAGCTCATGATTCACATAACTTAATCATTATCGGTGATAACGATGAAGATATGTTAATTGCTTTAAATGAAATTAATCGTATTCAAGGTGGAATTGTTGTAGTTAATAATAACAAAGTTATTGATAGTTTAACACTTGAAGTTGGTGGTTTAATGACCAATCAAGATGTTAAAATTGTTGAATCTAAAATTAGCTCGATGGAGAAACATGTAAGAAATATGGGTGTTAAAGATAAAGTTGATGATCCATTTTTATCATTAGCGTTTTTATCGTTACCTGTAATTCCGGAATTAAAACTAACTGATAAAGGATTATTTGATACATCAGTATTTAATTTAGTACCTTTAGAAGTTGAATAAAAATACTTAAGAAATGGTGATACCTATGAAATATGTTAAAAATTACGAATGTACACTTTGTCATACAACGTATGATAAAGAGGAAGATATATATACATGTAAGTCATGTGGAGAAAAAGGAATATTAGACATTAATTACGATTATGAAGAACTAAAAAAAGTAGTTAACAAAGAATATTTTAAGAATAATAAAGATATGACGATGTGGCGATATAAATTACTTATGAGTATTGAAGATAAAGACTATAGTGATACTCTAAAAGTAGGTTGGACACCGCTTTATAAATCTACTAATCTAAAAAATATTTTAGGATTAAAAGAATTGTATGTGAAAGATGAAGGGTTAAACCCAACAGCGTCACTTAAAGACCGTGCATCTGCTGTTGCTTGTGTTAAAGCAATTGAACAAGGTGCAAAGATTATTTCATGTAGTTCAACAGGTAATGCTGCTTCAAGTCTTGCAGGTAATGCTGCACGCATGGGACTTAAAACTGTTATATTTGTTCCAAAAAGAGCACCAAAAGGTAAACTTTCACAATTGCTAGTTTATGGTGCAGATGTAATCAGTGTTGATGGTGATTACAAAGATACATTTAATTTATCAAAAGCTGCGATTGATCATTATGGTTGGTATAACCGCAACGCTGCAATCAACCCGCATTTAGTTGAAGGTAAAAAAACTGTAGCTTTAGAAATTGCTGAGCAACTTGATTTTAAAGTAACTGACTGGGTAAGTGTATCGGTCGGTGATGGATGTACTATTGGAGGGGTTTATAAAGGTTTCTTTGATCTTTATAGCCTTGGTTTAATAGATAGAATACCGAAAATATTAGGTGTTCAAAGTGATGGGTGTAGTCCTTTCTTTACTGCTTTTAAAGAAGAATGCCCATTGCAAGAAGCAGATGAAAACACAATAGCAGACAGTATCGCTGTTGGTATTCCACGAAATCCAGAGAAAGCGTTTAAAGCAGTTGATAAATCTGGTGGAACATGGATTACAGTTAGTGATGGAGAAATATTAGAAGCAATGAAAACACTTGGTTCAAATGAAGGCATTTTCGGAGAACCAGCAGGTGTAGCTGGTTTTGCAGGGATTATAAATGCAATGAAATTGGGAATAATTAAAAAAACTGATACAGTAACTGTAATTGTTACTGGGAATGGTTTGAAAGATACGGATAATGCTTTGAAAGCAGTAGGTAGTCCAGTGTCGATGAAACCTGACTTAAGTGAATTAATTAAACATATTAGCAAGCACGAAAATTTATAGAGAAAGAGATGACTCAATGAGATAAATGAAATTTTGAGATGACGGTTTCACAAAATTATTAGAAGTAGAAAAAAATTATTGAATTACGAAAGGAAATAAATAATATGAAAGTAAATTTTGAAGAAATATTAGCTAGAGCTGAATTTTACAAAGAAGACATAACAAAATTTTTACGTGATATGATTGCTATTCCAAGTGAATCATCAGATGAGGAAAAAGTAGTTTTAAGAATTAAAGAAGAAATGGAAAAAGTAGGATTTGATAAAATTGAGATTGACCCTCAAGGTAATATCTTAGGTTATATCGGACACGGTAAACACATTATTGCAATGGATGCTCACATAGATACTGTTGGTGTTGGAGAAATCGAAAACTGGAAATTTGATCCATATTTAGGTTTTGAAGACGATGAAGAAATTGGTGGACGTGGTGGTAGTGATCAAGAAGGCGGTATGGCTTCTATGGTTTACGCTGGTAAAATCATTAAAGATTTAAAATTAGAAGATGATTATACTTTAATCGTTACTGGTACAGTTCAAGAAGAAGATTGTGATGGATTATGTTGGCAATATATTGTTGAAGAAAGTAAAATCCGTCCTGACTTTGTTGTAATTACAGAACCAACAAATGGTAATATCTATCGTGGTCACCGTGGTAGAATGGAAATTAAAGTTTCGACTCATGGTATTAGTTGTCATGGTAGTGCGCCTGAACGTGGCGATAACGCAATTTTCAAAATGGCTCCAATTCTTATAGAATTAGAACAACTTAATCATCGTTTATTAGACAATGATTTCTTAGGTAAAGGTACGCTTACTGTAAGTGAAGTATTCTTTAGTTCTCCATCACGTTGTGCTGTTGCTGATGGATGTTCAATTTCAATTGACCGTCGTTTAACTGATGGTGAAACTTTTGAAACTGCTTTAGAAGAAATTAGAAATTTACCAACTGTTAAAGCAGCTGGTGCAAAAGTTGAAATGTATAACTATGATCGTCCTGCTTACACTGGATTAGTGTATCCGACTGAAGCATATTTCCCGACATGGGTTTTAGATGAAGATCATGATGTTACACAATCAACTGTAGAAGCTTTTAAAGGGTTATTTAATGAAGATCCTCTAGTTGATAAATGGACTTTCTCAACTAATGGTGTTTCAATAATGGGACGATACGGAATTCCTTGCATAGGATACGGACCTGGACATGAAGAACAAGCACATGCACCAAATGAAGTTACATATAAAAGTGAATTAGTAAGAGCTGCAGCAATGTATGCTGCTATACCTTTAATGTATGTTAATAAAAAAAATAAATAATGATATAAACCTAAATGAAACCAGAATTTAAACTAAAATATAAAAATATTAATTTATTAAGTTTTTTATAAATAATAAAAATGAGGTGTTTCAATGAATGAGTTTATGAAATTGGCATTAGACGAAGCCTTCAAAGGCATGAGATCTGAAGATGGTGGGCCTTTTGGTGCCGCAATAGTTAAAGACGGAAAGATCATTAGTTTAGCTCATAACGAAGTTATTAAAACAAATGATCCAACAGCACATGCAGAAATAGTAGCAATTAGAAAAGCAACAAAACTTCTTGGAAGATTTGACTTGTCTGATTGTGAAATTTATTCAACGTGTGAACCATGTCCGATGTGTTATTCTGCAATTCACTGGGCGAAAATGAAAACTTTATATGTCGGTGCTAATCGTTACGATGCAGCTGATATTGGGTTTGATGATCAATATATTTATGATGTAATACTTGGGAAAGCAACAACTGAACAAGTAGCTACTCATAATATTGACCACGAAGAATGTTTAGCTCCTTTTAAAGAGTGGGCTAAAAAGAATGATAAAGTAGAGTATTAATAGTAAAATAGGATACGGGTAAATTAATTTTCCCGTATCCTATTTCTTTTGATTTTCCAAAACATTTTGGTGATGTTTGGGAAAACTTTAATAGCTAATCCGCTAAATTTTATTTTTAATTCTGTAATGACTCAAAGTAGATAAATAGAACCATAAAAAAAGCCGATTATAATAAAGTCAGCTTTTTTATTTAAATTTAACTTCCCCAAATTAATGATACAAATTCAGGATGATCAATAAATGGATTTCTATTATGTTGATAAGTTTCAATAACATTATTACGGTTCATTTCAAAAGCATCAACAGGGTCATCAATATGCCACTGCAATAAAACTGAGAGGACACCGATTGTCGGATAGCCAGTTCCTGTTAGTTCATTAATTTCTAAATCTTGATAACCATCATCACCTTCGTAACGAACAGCCATATAGAAAATCATTCGTGCAATATCACCTTTAACATCATCACGAGGCTCAAAACTATCACTATCATAGAAGTTTAAAGTAGCAGTACCATCATTATAAACAATGTTTCCACCCTCATCAAAGTCAAGACTACCTCTAGCTGAGTTAACAGTTACATCACTAGGTCTTAATGCATGAATATCAGTCCCAGGAACATCTCCAGTTCCAAAATCACCCAGTGACTGTGGCCAAACATGCTCTCTATTCCAAGAGTCATTAGGACAACTAGAACTACAAATATACGTTTTAGCAATTGAATCGCCAGTATATATTAATATAACATTATTACTATTATTTGGATCTTCATCAGTAAAAGTTAATGCATCTCTTGCTGCAGTATAATTAATTGATGTATGATCATCAATTAAATCATGTAAGAAAGCTTTTAATATATCGCCACTTAAGTTATCAGCCCCGTCATAATATCCTGTATAAACAGGACCAACAGTATCTATAACACAGACACCATCAATTAATGTTTCACCAGTGCCACAAGTCGGAATAATAACAACATCAACACAGACACCATCAACTAATTCCTCGTCTAATTCACAGATTGGATTAATCGCATCTAAAACGCAAGCACCATCAACTAATGTTTCTCCCGTTTCACATATTGGATCGATAACAACTAGCATATTAACTGTAACATTAAATACTTTTACCATTGTCCGATTTTCATAAGTTAAGACAGCAACTAATTCAATTACAGTATCTTCACTGGGAAGTATAACTGTTCCGTTACTATTAATAATTCCTTCAATATTACTGCTCCATGTAATTGAAACATCATCTTTTAATATTGGAAGAGTAGTACCATCAAGTACGTCTTCAACTATTAAAGAATCATAAGCTTCTTCAAGTGCATCAATTGTTTCTTCATCGACAGGATCACTACATCCACTAAGTAACCCAATAATGAATAAAGCGCCAATTAAAATAAGTATTTTTTTCATAATTTATCATCCTTGATTTATATTTTTTAACAACATTTAATTATAAGAGATATTACATTTAAAAACAAGAAAAAAATACACTAATCAAATTAGTGTATTTTGTTTAATATTTAACTTTTGTAAGTTCCTCTGAAACACTAAATAAATGATCTTGAAGTTCATGGTTGTGAGATAATTTATTTGATTTTGTAACAAAAGGATTTCCTTTTGTAGTAAAGAATCCATCAGGACCATAATATGTTCCAGTTTTTGCATCTAGGTCGGTACAGGCCATTATTAATGAAAGTGCTCCAGCTTCTTGATCCTGATCTAGGAGGGAAACAATTGGGTTAGATAATCGCATAATTCTACTACCATCAATATGTCTGCCTAAATTAGTTCTAGAAACTCCAGGATGAGCAGCAACGACAACCATATCCTTCCCTTCATCTTGTAACATTCTTGACAACTTATAAGTGAAAAGTAAATTAGCTAATTTACTTTGCGAATATGCTTTTGCTTTATTGTATTTATTACCTTCTTGGTAAATAAAGGAATTAGTATTTATTTTACCATATCTATGAGCAATACTCGCAACATTAACAATCCTTGATTTACTTTTTTTAAGCATATCAAGAAGTAAGCCAGTTAATGCAAAGTGTCCTAAATGATTAACACCGATTTGTTGTTCAAATCCGTCTTTTGTACGTCCATAAGGCACAGTCATAATCCCAGCATTATTAAGTAATATATCAATTTTATTGTATTTAGTTAAATATTTATCAGCAAAACGTTTGATTGATACTGAATCCATCAAATCAAGTTTTAGCACATCAATATCACTATTAGGAAATACAGATAAAATATCTTCTTTAGCTTTAATCCCACGTTCAATACTTCTAACGCCCATAATGATTTTTGCGCCTTTGCTAGCTAATACTTTACTTGCTTCAAACCCAATACCACTATTAGCTCCAGTTACAATAATATATTTCCCGCTCAAATCATTAATATCTTCAATTTTCCAATTACTTTTTTTCATAACATCAACCTCACTTAACTTTACATTTTGTATGTTCAATACTCCACATTATCCAAACAAATCCTAATGCAACAAATCCTAATGCAGCTAGTTTCCAGTAAAGGTTACCAAAAGGAAGTATAACCGGTGTAAATGCAATTCCAACTGATGCTAAAAATGCAATAACACAACCGGTACAACCAAACGTTAATAACCCAAATAGGAATGATAAAAATGGAATAGCATTACTTCCAATAGTATCTTTTTTATTAATTGAATAATTAATTAAACTAAACGAAACCATCGTTGCTGTTAGGGCACCAATTATTAAATTAATAAAAACATGAACTAACACAATGAATAATCCGAATTCATCAGCCATTACACTGTAGTTCTCATTTCCTTCAAAATCTAAAAATACGTATAAAGAAAAGAATGCAACAAATAATCCAGTTAGAATTAATAGATTCTTTCTTTTGAATTGTTCCTTGTAAATCATCTTAAGCATAAAATCACTCCCATATTAAATATATCACAGAAGTGATAGTATCCTCTTTCATTAGCATTATAATTTATTGATATTCTTTAGTTAATTTCAAATAGTAATCCTTGTTTAAAGCAATCCCTTTTAAATCCTCTTTTGATAACTCTCTGATTATTTTAATCGGGTTACCAATAGCTAAATGGTTTTTCGGAATAACTTTGTTTGGCGGAACAACACTACCTGCTCCAACAAGGGCACCTTCTTCAATTAAAGCACCATCAAGAATAATCGAACCCATTCCAATTAGTGCGTTATCTTCAACTGTGCTAGCGTGAATGATTGCACCATGACCAACTGTTACATTCTTGCCAATAACTGTTGGTAGCCCTAAATTAGTATGAATTACAGTATTGTCTTGGATATTAGTGTTCTCACCAATTACAACTTCTGCCATATCTGCTCTAATCGTTACGTTAAACCAAATATTAACATTGTCTTTTAATGTTACATCTCCTGCAATAACAGCACCTTCAAAAACTTTCGCTGTGCTACTGATTGTTGGAGTTTTATCTAAATACTTTATGATATGCATAAAATCACCTCATTAATAATGATAAACTATCAATAAAAATTATACAATGATATCGATATTAAATAATTTTTTGTTTACTTAAACTTTTATTATCTTTATGGTAGTATAATATTATAGGAGGTGCATAATGAAAAAATTAATAAAAATACTTTTAAAAGATTTTAATTACGAATTAAATAGTTTTATTATTGTTAAACGTCTCAAACCATATCGAAAATATATGTTTGGTTTAATTTTGATATTTTTCGGAGCGAGCATTCTTTATTATTTAGATATATCGTTTGTTACTGAATTGGTATTAGTTGTAATGTTTTTACTGCTTTTTGCAATACCACTACAATTAATCAATTCATGGACTAGTAACTTTTATATTGTTACCGAAGCTTTTTTAATCAAACATGACACTTCATGGAAGTATCATGTTATTGATTATGATCGTGTAACTAATGTGGTATTAAAAGAAGAACGAATACTAAGCTTTAAGTTTGGTAAAAAAACTTATAAAATAGTTTTTGATAAATATGATAAAGATCTTAAGTTTTTAATTACTGTTTTTGAAGCTAAAGGTTTTCTGAAGTATGATGGAGAATTTTTAGAAAGACCAGTTGAGTTTGAAATTTTGGATGATCAATTCAAAATTATTGAACTAGATGAAATTGAAACACCAACACAAAGACTTGTGGGTAGCTTATATGATAATTATGAAAGTGTTACCCCGGGATATTTTAAGTATATTGTGTTTCACAATAGTATCATTAGTGAAGTAGCAATTAATGATGGTAACTTATCAATTAAAGTTAATAGTGTAGATGTTAAAGTTAATCATCCAGAAAATACAACTCACGAAGCTATTGAAGCGCAAGATGTTATCATTGTTTTTGAAGACGTTGAAGCAGTAGAATGTTTCCAAAAACCAAGTAACGATCGTCAAACTAAAAACACATTGTTAAGTACAGAAATTGAAGAACTGCCCAATGTATTATTAAAAGCAGTTATTTCCGATAGCTTTGTTGAAGATACTGATTCACAAAGCATCTTTCGAATGATTTCATCACAAAGTACAATGACTAATACAACGCTTATTAAGTATAAAAGTATTATTGTCGGATGGAAATCAATTAGTGGACAAGCGTGGTTTGAAAAAAACGAATCATTTGGTAAAAAATAAAAAGGTGCTTGCACCTTTTTTATTTTGGATTGACTGTTTAGGAATAAAATTATATAATTTAGATAGATAGTGAGATGGTTTTATGAATGAAGAAATTAGTGTTAATCGCCAAATATTTAAGTTTAAAATGTACGGTTTCTTAAAGAATCTTCGTTTTTACGACCCGATATTCTTTATCTTTTTACTTGAGAATAATACATTTTTAGAAATTGGATTGTTATTTTCTATCAGAGAAGCGATTGTTTATATCTTTGAAGTTCCTTCGGGTGTAATTGCTGATATGTATGGGAAGAAGTTAGAACTTGCGATGTGTTTTGTATTTTATATTTTGTCATTTGGCTTTTTCTTTATTGGTGGGGAATATTATATATTTGTAATTGCGATGATTTTATTTGGCTTCGGTGAAGCATTTAGATCAGGAACACATAAAGCAATGATTATGAGTTATATTGAACATAAAGAATTAAAACAAACTAAAAGTGAAATATATGGTTCAACAAGAGCTTTTTCAATGCTTGGATCTGCGATGTCTAGTTTGGTATTCATTGGGCTATTAATCGTTCTTCCTGAACTTAAGTGGTTCTTTATTATCGTAATGATACCTTATGTATTAGATTTACTATTAATTTTAAGTTACCCTAATTTCTTAAATGAAAAACAAGATGTTTCATTTAATTTTAAAGATTTCTTAAAACAAAATTATTTGAGTGTTGTTTATGTATTCAAAGATAAAGAATTAGTTAAAGTTCTTTTATCAAGTTCGTTTTATAATGGCGTTTTCAAATCAATTAAAGATTATATTCAACCAATATTATTAATATCAAGTGCGGGGTTATTTCTTAGTTACGAGTTTGAAAGTATTGATAATACATTTCTAAGTTTAGGAATAATCTATGCTGTTATCTATTTTATTAGCGCTATTGCTTCAAAACAGTCTTCGCGAGTTGGTAATAAGCTCGGTTTAGATAAAACATTAGATCTTGCTTGGCTCGGATTTGGGGTTAGTACTATTTTAGTAAGTATCTTTATTGATAATGGAATTGTCGTTGGTGTTGGATTTATTATGATGTATATTGTAACGAATGTTCGAAGACCGTTAATGGTTGGAAAAGTTGGAGATAAAATAATTAGTACAAAGCGGGCAAGTGTTTTGTCAATTGAAAGTCAATTTACAAGTTTAGTTGTAATTGTTCTTGCACCAATTCTTGGGTTGATTGTTGATAACTATTCGATTAAAACTTTAATGCAAAGTATGTCAATTATATTAATCGGGTTATATGTTATTATTGCCGTGCAAAGATTGGTTTCTTCAAAATTTAAAAGCTCATCTTGTTGACAATTTGATTAATAGTTTTATAATGAAGTTGTAGGTGAGAGAGAGAGATGAATTATATTGGAAAAAGAAGTAACTATTGATACAATCATAGTGAAAAATGCTGATACAAATCCTCGTAAAGAAAGAGTAAGAATGTACCGTACTAAAGGTGGACGTCACGTTCACGGAAAAGGTAATGGTGTAGGTATGGGTATTAACCGAGGTAATGGCCGTGGATTTGGCGAAGGACAAGGCCAAGGGTCTGGTCAAAGATTTAATAACGGTGAAGATAGAGGACGTGGAAATCATATTAATAACGGACGTCGTGATGGTGAAGGACCACATCTTGAACAAGGATGTAATACTAAACCAACTCGCGAAACAAGTGTTAATGATCGAGGACACAGATTCTACAACACAAGACACGAAAATAGTGGGAATAGAAGTAGTGTCGAAACGAAATTATTTACAAGTAAAGATGAACTTGTAGAATATGTAAATAGTCGTGAACAAGATAATGCCGAAGTAGAAATTTATAAGATTGAAGAAGGATTATATAAACTAGTAATTAGAAACTAAAATAAAATTTAAA